>DAIETB010000023.1:0-8863 GCA_027345925.1 Sulfuriferula sp. | reverse complement strand
CTGCTCGGGGAAGAAGGCGCGCTGGAATGGCTGGCAAGCTGGATAGAAGGCCTGATTACTTATCGCGGCTATCGTTATACGGCAGACGATGTGAAAGATGTATGGCGCAGTTTGCAGGGTCTGGCGGCCCAGGATTCCGCGCATTGGACCTTGGGGCATCTGCATTCCATACTCGCTCCCGGCCTGCAAGACGAACTCGATGCGTGGGTCGGTCAGGGACAGTTGGCGCATTATTTCGATAATCGGGAGGACACTTTTTCCATTACAAATTTTTGTTGCATAGAAATGGGCGAAATCCTGCAAAAAGAGCATGTCGCACGTGCTTTTATGGATTATGCGTTTTTCAGGATTTACAAAAGCCTGCGGACTGGCAATACCGAAAATGGCGTCATCCCTACGCTCATTTATATCGAAGAATGCTGGTTTATGCTGGAAAATCCCTATTTCGAACAAAAAATCCGCGACTGGACCAAAACCTTCGCGAAATTCGCCGCGCAGCTGGTTATGGCGACCCAATCGCTGGAAGACCTCGCGGAATCGAAAGTGTTTTCGAGCTTGCGCGACAATATCCAGACACGTATCTATTTGCCCAATAGCAATGCGATGTCCGCGCAATTGTTACCTTTATACGCTGATCAGTTCGGTCTGCATGAAGACCAGATTGCTCAAATCGCGACGGGTACGCAAAAGCGCGATTATTTCGTACAGCAACCCGGCATTTTCAGAAAAACCGTCATGACGATCGATAAAGCGTCTTTGGCGATAGTTCGCTCCGATTTATTGGCGCAATCCGTATTTCAACGACATCTCGATTCAGACAAAGCAGACTGGAAGGAAAATTACAGGGAGGAAATGAACCGTGTTATTTAAATTTTTTATCATGTTATGCGCTCTGGGTTTTGTCCAGGTACAACCGGCGTTCGCAGGTACTGTGATGGGTAACGGCGGCGCAACCGAACCTACGCAACTACTGAATTATGGTCAGCTGGTGTATAGCGCCGCCCAGCAGGCGCAAATGGTCGCCAATCAAATCACGGCGCAGATTGATCGTGCCCAGGAACTGGTAAATTCATATCAAAATCTTAAAAACGCACCGGCCGAAATCATCGCACAAACCATCGCGCCTTATCAAAACATGATCGTCCGTTCGCAGCAGTTGTTGAATTCGGTCAACGGTGTCTACAGTTCTTATAATCAGGCTGCCCGCATGGTGCAAACCCGCACCGCGGAAGCCCAGGCATTGGGGACGAATACGCAACAATATCTGACGCTGGAATCGCAGCTGGCGACGCAGAAAGGCGGAATTTATCAGGCCGCCTACCAACGCGACACGCAAACATTGCAGGATGTCGTAAGCAAATCGCAGGCATTGCAAAATATGACCAGCAATATTCCCAGCGCCGGAACTGTACAGGGATTGGATAAGCTCAATGCCTTAACGGCAATGGTAGCGGGAGAAACCATGGCTTTGAATCAGCAGATAGCGGCGAGCAGCGCGCAGAGAGATCAGGAAAAACTGGATCAGACCAATCAGGATATGAGCCGGATCCAGCAGAATTCAATTCAGGCAACGTATGCGCAGGAGATCACCGATGCGCAGCAAAAGGCGCTGCAAGCAGCGCAACAGCCTTCCGGCTATAGTCAACAACAGATACGCGCAAATGCGTATAAGTCCTTGGGATTATGAAATTTTTTCTGGGGCTGGCATTTGTTCTGCTAAGCCGCAGCGATCATGCCACACGCCGTCAGATAATGCGCGAAGCGCTGATTTACCGACAGCTGGATCTTTTCGCAAGAAAGGAATACAAACCGCCGGACATTATCAATAAAAATAAAAGGAGATTGCTCATATTGGCTTTTGTGATGGTGGCTATCGACCAGCCGAACTTGATCGGCTGGTTTTTTTTGAGCAGCTTCATTTTTTTGTGCCTGATGCTGACCAGGCTGTTTGTGTATTTATTCGAGTGAAAATAAGGACTGCAATGAAAAATACACTCGCTAAATTTCTGTTTTGCATAGTGCTGGCTATGGTTTTCGCTCACGTCAGTTTTGCCGCCAATACGATGGCTGCTGCCCCGGGCGCAGGAGGGGGTTGGAGCAGCTCCGCGCCGCTTCCGAGTTTACCGGCTAGCCCGAATCCGCCGGCTAACGCGGCGCAGAACCAGTTCGGTGCGCAAGTCAACGCAGCTTTAAGTGCGATGCATACCTCCGGTGCGGCAATGGCCACGGCCTTGGTATCTACCGGTGAAACTTTGCTCTACCTTTTTTATGCCATTACTTTGGCCTGGTACGTGTACGAAGGCATGGCATCGCAGCAACTGGATGTGCTGTTCAAAAAATGGATCAGTCATACGATGATTGCGCTCATTGCGCTGGAGATGCTGTGGGGTTGGAGCGGTACGGACACCACCGGCATCGGCATTACTAATTTTTTGATTACTGGCATGAATGTACTCGGTGATAAATTTATTACCGCTACCGGGGGTATTGCCGGCAGCAATCCGGCGGACAACATCATCAATGCGTATAATCCAGCCATCCAGGAGTTAATCAATATTGTATTCATGGGTTCTGCCAAGATGACCAACGATATGGCAACGTGTGGCATCGATGCGTTATGCGAAATCAGCGTATTTTTCAACGAGATCGCCACCTACGCGGTGGCGGCCGGCTTTGCACTGCTTAGTGCCGGACTGCTTGCGATCGCCATGATCTATGCCTTGTTTTACGCTAATCTGGGCGATTTCATCATTTATGTCGGTTTGGCGGTCGGCCCCATCTTCGTCGCTACCCTGGTATTTCCCGCAGCGCAGGGCTTCTTTTCAAAATGGCTGGAGTTCATGATTTCGGGGGGTATGTACAAACTTATCGCGGTAGTGGTAGGCACGTTGTTAGGGCAGATATTGCTCGTAATCGGCACCAGCACTACCGCAATGGTCAATGACAGTGCAACGCTTTGGTTAAATGGAAATACTTTAACTGCGTTTATACTTACGTGCTTCCTGCTCATGTTCTGGAGTTTGTTCGCGTATTTCATCACCAAGCAAACTCCCCATTTCGTGACCGCGCTGTCAGGCGGCGCGAATATTCATCTTAACAGTATGAGCAGCCTCGCGCCTTCGCCGCCGGGCAGCATGCCGAAATTCGGGAAACCCAAAAAAGGAGATTCGTCAGAAACCGCAGAAATCAAAGCAGCAACGGCGATCCGTACTGCGGAAATCAAAGCAGCCAGCGCGGCCAGTACTGCCGCGACCAAAGCGGCGAGTAAGGCCAACTCAGACGCGACCAAGGCGGCCACTGCAGTCAACAAAGCTTCGATCAAAGCGGCTAACGATCTTGAAAAACTCAAACTCAAACAGAGCGGGCATAAAGTCGTAGGGTCCGGAAGTTCCGATGGGGTAAAAGCCAAAGGTCACTAACCGTCTTCGACTGAATAAATCGGCGTGGGCGTGCCGATAGACAAGTCAAGCACGAGCGAAAAATTGGGATGTTCAAACGAGGGCCAACGATGTATAAACGACATCGATAATCATTGAACATGTCAGTCATATTGAACATCGGAACCAAGGATTTATTGGTGGGACGGATTTTGTTCAGGGTGGCATGGAACCGTTTTTCCAGCACCAAATGCGTTCGGTGGGAATTCAATAATGATGGAACACCCATTTGAAGGACGAGGGTCGGGCACCCAGTAACTTCTCTGTGCCGTCTCAGCTGAAGACACTTCTGACACCATAAATAAGAGCACAAATATCAAACTAAGTGAATTTTGCAAGAAGCATAAACGGTACGGCAACGTACAATTTTGCATCTTGATCTTCCTCACCAGGATAAATTTCAATTGTTGAGAGTTGGAAGTATAGAGTCGCTCCAAGACAGCACAATGACGAAAAGATTAATATTTGAAGCTTCTATATTCCTCATTGCATCGCATCAGCTCAAAATTACGCGAATCACTTTGTGAAAGCCTGAAAAGGCAGAAATATCTGTAATGTCTTCAATTTGTAACACTTTTTTCATAGGGACGTCACCTGAATTGATTACTGTAGTAATTCAAATATTAATTCAGGGAGTCCAATATGCTCGAGCAACACGCCCACGCACAATCTCGACCGCGCAATACGTTGTCGGTGTCGCTGGCGCACGATCAGGCAGAAATTCGAGAAGCACAGCGTCTGCGTTACAAGGTCTTCGCCGAAGAAATGGGCGCGCAATTGACCTCACGCGCCAGCGGCATCGATCAGGATGAATTTGATGCCGTGTGCGACCATTTGATAGTGCGCGATAACCACAGTGGAGAAGTGGTCGGTACTTACCGTATCTTGCCGCCTGAACGAGCCGCTCGCATAGGCGGTTATTATTCGGAGCAGGAGTTTGATTTTACGCGGCTCGCCTATTTGAAATCCGGCATGGTCGAGATCGGACGGTCCTGCGTCCATAGCGACTATCGAGGCGGGGCAGTAATTACTTTACTTTGGTCTGGCCTGGCGGATTATTTGCGTTTGCGCGATTATGATTATCTGATCGGGTGCGCTAGCGTAAGCATGAGCGACGGCGGCAATATGGCGGCCAGCTTATACCGAAAATTAAAAACGGAAGTATTAAGTCCGGTCGAATGGCGCGTATTTCCACGATCAGCGTTGCCGCTGGACCGTTTGCGCGACGATATGCCGGTGTTGACGCCTCCCTTGATCAAGGCTTATTTGAGGGTGGGAGCATACATATGCGGCGAACCGGCATGGGATGCCGAATTTAACTGTGCGGATTTCATGATGCTGCTGTCAGTCAAGGAAATGAATCAGCATTACGCCAGGCATTTTATGAATAAAGGTTAAATTTTGATAAAGTTTAGTCCGTACCGGATGCCGATCCGGTAAACTTTACGGATGAGCAATTATTATTTTATTTCTGCCTTTGTGCGACGACCGCTTCGACTGCTATTGCTGATCGTTTTAATTGGAGCGGGATTATTGATGCTGGCATTGGTTTTCCCGTTCTTGCAACAGCGCCAACGTGAAAAAACGATAATGGTATGGACAGGAATTTTATTGCAGACGCTGGGTATACGAGTTCATAGTACAGGATCTTCGCCCCCTGGTGCGGCATTGCTGGTGGCGAACCATATATCCTGGGCTGACCCGTTTTTATTGATGGCGTATCATCCGATGCGTTTTGTGGCCAAGGCCGAAATTCGCGACTGGCCTGTGTTGGGCTGGCTCGCTGCACAGGCAGGTACTGTATTTATACGCCGCGACCGTTTGCGAGATCTGGTGACAGTATCGCAAACGTTTATAACGCATCTGGAAGGCGGTACTGCAGTAGGCGTGTTCCCGGAATCGACCACGTCCGACGGCAAAGCGCTCCTGCCATTTAAAACGGCATTATTTCAGGTAGCGATTAATGCTCGGACGGATTGTTATCCGGTCGCCATATGTTACGATCAACCCGAGGCAATCTGGATTGAGGACATGGGTTTGTTATCGTCAGTCTGGCGCCTGATGGCGTTAAAACAGACTACTGCCTATATTCATTATTGCCCGGCTATCTCGTTTCACGGACATAATCGGCACACGCTTGCCCGGGCGAGTGCTACGGCTATCGCCAACGCGTTATGCCTTCCTGCGCAGCACAATTTATTTGAAACACCATCCGATCTTCCAGTCTTAACGCACTAAGCTTGCCGCCCCATAAACAGCCTGTATCGAGGGCTATGCAATCGCTATCCACATGCAAACCCAATGCCGACCAATGGCCGAAAACGATAGGGGAACCTGCGCTGAGACGATTAGGCACCTGAAACCAAGGCAGATAACCAGTGGGAGGATGGCGGGGATCACCTTTTGCCTTGAAATCCATTTCGCCGTCCGGCGTACAAAAACGCAGTCTGGTCATCGCGTTGGTAATGACTCGCAGGCGCGGCATTCCGGTTAGCTCATCATGCCAGCAGTCTGGTTTGTTGCCGTACATCTGTTCCAAAAAAAGACGATAATTGTCTGATCGTAATACCGTATGCACTTCGGCGGCTAGTTCGAGCGACTGGGGGATGGTCCACTGCGGCAGCAAGCCGGCATGCACCAGGAGATACCCGTTGACGTGAACGACCAAAGGCAGGTTTCGGAGCCATTGCAATAGTTCTTCGCGGTCGGGAGCAGCCAGAATCGCATGTAGCGTATCTCCAGGCAAAGCCTCAGCCATCCCTTCCGCCAATGCCAGCAAATGCAAATCATGGTTGCCCAGAATGGCCTGAATGTCGTTTTCTCGAGCCCATCGCAATACCGCAAGGGAATTGTCTCCGCGATTAACCAGATCTCCCAGCAGGTAAATTTTGTCGACGACCGGATTGAAATCGATTTGCGTCAGCATTTGCTGCAATGCAGCAAAACATCCTTGTAAATCGCCTATGGCATAAGTACTCATAAATTTGTCCTGACCACACGTTCATTTGCATGCTCTGTTTGACAGACCGGATATTTCTTTTCAAACGAGCCGACAATAAAGCCCCTTGCTACGAATATTGCGGCGATTTTATCGCTCTAACGCTAAGCTCTGATTACAATATCACGATGCGCGATATGCTCCTGGTATCCATGTGTTTTCTTTGGAGTCTATTTTCAAAAGCATTCCGGAGACGAATCGTCTGTTAACGCCAGATAGGCTTTTGAGGTAAAATACTTGTTCTCACCTATTATTTTTATTCCATGCATTCCCATCTTAACGCCTCGCAGCGCGAAGCTGTCAAGTATCTTGACGGCCCCTTACTGGTTTTGGCGGGCGCCGGCTCGGGCAAAACCCGTGTCATTACGCAAAAAATAAACTATCTTATCGAAGAATGCGGATATTCGCCGCAACATATCGCTGCAATTACCTTTACCAACAAAGCCGCCCGCGAAATGCAGGAACGCGTTTCTAGTTCGGGGCAGAGATCTGTAAAGGGACTGACCATTTGTACTTTTCATGCGCTGGGTGTACAGATCATGCGTCAGGAAGCACATCGTTTAATGTACAAACCGCAGTTTTCCATACTCGATTCCGCCGATACAATGCAGATTATCGCAGAAATCATAAAAACCACCGACAAGCAGGAAATCCGCCGCGTACAGTGGCGCATCGGCGCTTGGAAAAATGCACTGGTTTCGCCGGATGCGGCGCAGAATCATGCCGAAACCGATCTCGATGCCAGCTACGCCAAAATCTATCTGCGTTATCAAGATACCCTGAAAGCCTATCAGGCGCTAGATTTCGACGATTTGATCCGGTTGCCGGCCGAATTGCTCGCGACGGATGCCGATATGCTGGAAAAATGGCGCAAAAAACTTCGTTACCTGCTGATAGACGAATATCAGGATACGAATGCCTGTCAATATCAGATCGTCAGGCAATTATGCGGCGTATCTGGGGCATTTACGGCGGTAGGCGACGACGATCAGGCTATTTACGGCTGGCGCGGCGCGGACGTGAAAAATCTGCACCAATTGCACGACGATTATCCGAATTTGAAAGTGATCCAGCTAACGCAAAATTATCGGTCGACGCTCCGTATTTTGCAAGCCGCCAATAGTGTCATCGCCAATAATACCCGTTTATACGATAAGCGGTTATGGAGCGAACACGGCATGGGCGACCCGTTGCAAGTGCTGGTCGCCAAGGACGAAAACGAAGAAGCGCAAAATGTAGTCATGCGTCTGCTGGCGCACAAGTTCGAGCATCGCACCCGCTACAGCGATTATGCTGTGCTCTATCGCGGCAATCACCAGGCGCGGATCTTCGAGCAGTTTTTGCGCAACGAGAAAGTGCCCTATGAAATGTCCGGCGGACAATCTTTTTTCGATCGTGCCGAAATCAAGGATCTGATCGCATACATGCGGCTGCTGACTAACAGCGACGACGATCCGGCGTTCATACGAGCTGCCACTACACCCAAGCGCGGCATCGGTGCAGGAACTCTGGAAAAACTGGGAGAATATGCCGGTCAGCGTCATACGAGTTTGTTTACGGCAGCGTTCGAGATGGGATTCCAGTCGCGCAGTCCGGCAGCGCAACTGGAATCGCTGCTGATTTTCTGCCGCTACATCAATGCACTGGAAGCGCGCATCCGGAATACGCCGGCCGGTGTATTGATGGCGGATCTGCTCAAGGATATTGCTTACGAAAACTATCTGTTCGATAGCGAAGAAACGAGGGCGGCACAGAGCAAATGGGATCATGTGCAGGAATTCGTAGCCTGGCTAGGTAAAAAAGGCGAAGCGGACGATAAAAACCTGATTGAACTGACACAGACGATTGCTTTGATTACCTTGCTGGAAAATCGCGACGGCAATGAACTTGATGCGGTGCGCCTGTCTACGATCCATGCCGCTAAAGGACTGGAATTCGGTCATGTGTTTTTGGTGGGCGTCGAGGAGGACATCCTGCCGCATCGCGAATCGGTCGAAAACGGCACGCTGGAAGAGGAGCGCCGTTTAATGTATGTCGCCATCACTCGCGCGCAGCGTTCGCTCACGCTCAGTTACTGCCAGCGACGCAAGCGAGGCGGTGAAATGCAAGTTTGCGAACCGTCGCGGTTTATCGCTGAAATCGCCGATGAGGCGATTCGTCGTCCTAATCAGAATACGGATCCTGAAATCCAGCGGCAACAAGGTAATGCCCGTCTCGCACATTTAAAAGCCTTGCTGGCGCAATAATAATAACTGCCGTGGCTGCTGTGACGCGACTGTCCGGCAGCCTGCCGAACGAGATCGCAATGGCTTTCCGTCACGCGACGATCATTGGAGTCAGCCCAGGCTAAAACATCTCGATCCGTGCCTCATAGCGAAATACGATCAGTCGATAGAGATCTTAGCCGACCTGAACATGCGTGGATTCC
>DAIETB010000021.1:0-7040 GCA_027345925.1 Sulfuriferula sp. | reverse complement strand
TACCGGGAGCGAGCGGATATCGATACCGTCGAGCAGCACCGCCCCTTCCGTCACATCGTAAAACCGGCAGATCAGATTGACCAGCGTACTTTTCCCCGAACCGCTGTGTCCCACCAGACCGATCATTTCTCCCGGCGCTATGGTCAGATCCATACCGCGGATTACCCCGCGATTTCCGTAACGGAACGCAATCTGGCGCAACTGGATCTCGCCGCGAACTGCCGTCAGATGCACGGGTTTTGCCGGTTCCGGCACACTGGAAACGTGATCGAGGATATCGAAAATCCGTTTCGCGCCGGCAGCGGTTTTTTGCGTAACGGAAACGATCCGGCTCATCGAATCCAGCCGCGCATAAAAGCGGCTGATATACGTCAGAAATGCTGTCAGCATCCCGATCGTAATCTGCTTGTGCGCGACTTGCCAGATGCCAAACATCCAAACCACCAGCAATCCGATTTCCGTCAAAAAGGTGATCGACGGCGTAAACAGCGACCATACCCCGTTTACCCGGTCGTTAATCGCCAGATTGCGCAGATTCGCGTCGCGGAAGCGGGAGATTTCCCGCTTTTCCTGGGCAAATGCCTTGACGACGCGTATACCCGGAATCGCATCGGTCAATACATTACTCATCTCGGCCCAGACCCGGTCGGCCTTTTCAAACCCTACGCTCAGCGTGTCGCGTACCCGGTGAATCAGCCAGAGAATCAGCGGCAATGGCAATAATGTCACCAACGCCAACCAGAAATTGATGGACACGAGTATCGCCGCCGTCATCAATATCACCAGCAGATCGATAACGAAATCGAGCAGATGCAGGGACAGAAATATCGAGACGCGGTCGGTTTCGCTGCCGACGCGGGCAATCAAATCGCCCGTCCGCTTGCCGCCAAAAAATGCCAGTGACAGCTTGTGCATATGTTCGTAAGTGGTCAGACGCAAATCCATGCAGATCCGTTCGCTGACGCGAGCAAGCCAGTATGTCCTGCCCCATCCCAATCCCCACGCGGCGATGGCCGCCAGCAACAGACCACCGAGATACCCGGCAATACGGGTCAACGGAACATGGATTCCGTTTTGATAAGGAATCAATACCTTATCCATTAACGGCATAGTCAGATACGGAGGAATCAGCGTCGCGGCGGTAGCGCCCAGCGTTAGCAAAAATCCCAGGATCAATTGCATATTATATGGTCGCGCGAATTGCCATAAGCGCAGCAATGCCCAGGTATCCGGCGCGACGGGCGCATTTTGCCGGCAAACCGGGCACTCCTCTTCGCCGGCTGGCAAAGCTGTCTGGCAACTGACGCACAAACTTTCACCGCCGGCCTGGGTTTCGTCTTCCGGCAAGGTTACAGCATCGAAAGCCGCGATCATTCGTTGCGCGGCAAACTGATGAGTGAGTGTGTAATGCCAAGTCGCCAGACGCTGGTCGGTATCGTCCAGATCCAGGCTGCCGGCGCCGGCATGATCCCGCTGATGCAGGCGTAACCCGGTCTTCAACGAACAGGAATGCCATAATCCGTCTTCGTACGCAGAAAGCAAACGCCGATTGGTAAGGACCAGCAGACCTGAGGTAAAATATAAATTAATATTCAGGTCGAGCGGCATAAAACTCAATACCTGCTCGTCCGGCAACAACTGTTGCGCAAGCGTATCGCGCCAGGGCGCGGGAAAATCGGCGGACAGTTTCAAATTGGATGTAACGATAGGATGCACTGTTATATTAAAACCACAAGTAAACGTAAATTTTGCTGGTGCGTTATCTCCCAGTACATCATTTTAACTTAAACTTACAACTTACTGAATTCCATTGACGCGCTTTGCCGGGTAAAGCATAGCTTTGCTTTTGCCTGCATCACGCTCCCTGCAAATTATTTTAATAAAACCCGACTGACCGCCGATGAATACTTCCAAACGCGATATGATTTTTTTGCGCATTATGTCTTTGAAAGGCCCGAATATCTGGACATACCGTCCGGTAATCGAAGCCTGGGTAGACATAGGCGACCTGGAAGATTCGCCGTCCAATACCATACCGGGTTTTTACGAGCGCCTGATTGCCTATTTGCCCAGCCTGATCGAACATCGCTGCAGTCTCGATATTCACGGCGGCTTTCTGCAGCGCTTGCGCGAAGGAACCTGGCCCGCGCATATCCTAGAACATGTCACGCTGGAATTGCAAAATCTTGCCGGTATGCCCGGCGGTTTCGGTAAAGCCCGAGAAATGGACCGGCGAGGGGTCTACAAAGTCGTCGTTCGCGCCTGGCATGAAAAAATTACGCTGACCAGTCTTCATTTTGCCAGGGAATTGGTACTTGCCGCGATGGACGACCGGCCGTTCGATGTCGCAGATGCCATCGGCCAACTGCGCGAAATGGCGGAATCGCTGTTATTGGGGCCGAGCACATTCAGCATCGTGGAAGCCGCCGACGAACGCAACATACCCGCTATTCGCCTGAACGGCGGCAATCTGGTGCAACTGGGCTACGGCGCGGCGCAACGACGCATCTGGACGGCGGAAACCGACCGGACCAGCGCCATTGCAGAAACCATATCGCAGGACAAGTCGCTGACCAAACAATTGCTGAAAAATTGCGGCATACCCATTCCCGACGGCTACTCTGTAACGAGTGCGACCATGGCGTGGGAAGCTGCAGAAGAGCTGGGTTTGCCCGTAGTGGTCAAGCCTTGCGCCGGCAATCACGGCCGGGCCGTATTCACCAATCTTTGTCAACGCGAAGAAATCGAAGCGGCTTACGAAGTTGCGGTCGGTGAGGACAGCGGCGTCATTGTAGAGCGTTTCATACACGGACTGGAGCATCGGCTACTCGTTATCGGCAACAAATTGATCGCAGCGGCCCGCGGTGAAATTGCCGCAGTCACCGGCGACGGCGTATCGACGGTACGCCAGTTGGTCGATTTGCAGCTCAATACCGATCCGCGTCGCGGTTATAGCGAAAACCATCCGCTCAATCCCATCCGTATCGATTCGGCCGGCGTGCTCGAACTGGCCCGCCAGGGTTATACGGCCGATTCGGTGCCGGATGCCGGCACTGGCGTCATCGTCCAGCGCATAGGCAATGTCGCCTACGACGTGACCGATCAGGTTCACCCCGACACGGCAGAAATGGTAGTGCTGGCAGCCAAAGTTATCGGCCTGGATATCGCCGGCATCGATCTGGTGGTTGAGGATATCGCTCAGCCGATCTCCGCCCAGCATGGAGCCGTAGTAGAAGTCAATGCGGGTCCCGGCTTGCTGATGCATCTCAAACCCGCTCAGGGAACGCCGCGTCCGGTCGGTCACGCCATCGTCGAACATCTGTTCCCGGCAGAGGCCAGCGGCCGCATACCGGTTATTTCCGTTTGCGGCAGCAAGCAAAGCACCGGCGTCGCAACCCTGATCGCGGATTTGCTGCAATTAAACGATCTATCCGTCGGCCTGGCATGCCGGAACGGGCTTTTTTTGAACCAGCGCCAAATTGAGGCCGGGGACTGTACCCATTGGAATGCCGCGCACAAGCTGTTATTGAATCCCTTGGTACAGACGGCCATCATCGAAAGCACTTCGCATCGGTTGCTGACCGAAGGGCTGGCTTACGACCGCTGCCGGATCGCGGTATTGACGGATATCGATCCGAGCGAAGATCTCGGCGTCTACGCCATGAATTCCAGCGAAAAGCGTTACAGCCTGTATCGCAGTTTCGTAGATGTCGTCTTGCCCGGGGGCGCAGCAGTTCTCAACGCCCACGATTCCTTAATGCTCGATATGGAAGAAATATGTGACGGCGAGGTCATCTATTTTGCAACCGACGCACATTTACCGGCTATCGTCCGCCACCGCGCCAAAAACGGCAGGACCGTCTGCGTCGAAAACGGAATGATTATCCTGAGCGCGGGCATGGTAGATACTCCGCTCATAGCGATAGAGGAGTTACCCGCACAGATGCTCAGCCTGACCCAGGCATTGGCCGGTATCGCCGCAGTGTGGGCGCTGAATACCGACAGCGAAATCATGCGTGCGGGCTTGCACGCGTATACTAATAGCAATCAAGGATAACCATGAACGTCTCACGTATCCGCGTCCTGCGAGGCCCCAATTTGTGGAGCCGGCATAGCGCGATTGAAGCCATCGTGCATTGCAGCGAAGCCGAATCCGATCTGACCCGCCTGCCCGATTTTGAAACCTCGCTGCGCGCGCGTTTTCCCGAACTGGGCGCAATGCAGCCGATAGGCGGCAATCCCCATATTCCCATGGCGCATGCGCTGGAACTGGCAACTTTAACCTTGCAGGCGCTTATCGGTTGCCCGGTCACCTTCAGTCTCACTACTGCGACCATAGACTCCGGAACCTATCAGGTCGTCATCGCTTACAGCGAAGAAGCCGTAGGACTGCGGGCACTCGATATGGCGCTGGAATTATGTCACGCCGCTGCCGATAATACGCCTTTCGACGCCGAACGCGCGCTGGCGGAATTGCGTACGCTCGACGAAGAGTTTCGACTGGGGCCCAGTACCGGCGCGATCGTTACGGCAGCAGTAATGCACGATATTCCTTATCGGCGGCTCACCGACGGCAGCATGGTGCAATTCGGCTGGGGAATACGGCAACGCCGGATACTTGCAGCGGAAACGGACAACACCAGCGCGGTGGCCGAGGCCATCGCGCAAGACAAAGATCTGACCAAAACCTTGCTCAATGCGGCCGGAGTTCCGGTACCTGTCGGTCGCCCGGTCAGCGATGCGGAGGATGCCTGGACGGCGGCGCACGAAATAGGCGGTGCCGTGGCAGTCAAACCGCAGTTCGGTAATCAGGGCAAAGGAGTTGCCGTTAACCTTGAAACGCGCGAGCAAATTATTGCCGCTTATCACGCAGCAGCCAAAATCGGCACGCCGGTTATCGTCGAGCGCTATATTACCGGACTGGATTTCCGCTTGCTGGTCATCGGTGATACCCTGGTCGCCGCGGCCAGACGCGATCCTCCTCACGTTTTCGGCGACGGACGGCATACCATCGATGAACTCGTAACCAAAATCAACAGCGACAGCCGGCGCAGCGACGGCCACGCCACTTCATTAAGCAAAATACGGCTGGACGACACGGCCAACGCTACTCTGGCAAAACAAGGCTATACTGCCGGCAGCATCCCTCCCGTCGGCGCGCTGGTGGTATTGCGCAATAAC
Organism: Sulfuriferula sp.; assembly: GCA_027345925.1. Taxonomy (GTDB): domain Bacteria; phylum Pseudomonadota; class Gammaproteobacteria; order Burkholderiales; family Sulfuriferulaceae; genus Sulfuriferula. The sequence continues at coordinate 1,859 of DAIETB010000021.1, read as the reverse complement.
GCGAATCTGAGCACCGGCGGCACGGCAACCGATGTGACCGACGACGTCCATCCCGATATTGCCCAACGCGCCGTCGACGCAGCTAAAATAATAGGTCTGGACATCTGCGGCGTCGACGTGCTGTGCGACAGCATCCACCAGCCGCTGGAAAAACAGGGCGGCGGCATTGTCGAAGTCAACGCCGCTCCGGGTTTGCGCATGCATTTGACACCCTCATTCGGCAAACCGCGCGATGTCGGCAAAGCGATCGTGGACATGATGTTTGCAGCCGACAATAACGCACGCATCCCTCTCGTAGCGGTAGCCGGGACCAACGGAAAAACGACTACTGTCAGACTGACCGCGCATTTGCTCCGGCAAAAAGGCTGGTGCGTAGGCATGACGAATTCCGACGGCGTTTATATCGACGACCTCCGTATCGATAGCGGCGATTGCAGCGGCCCGAAAAGCGCGCGCAACGTACTGTCTCATCCCGCCGTCGAAGCTGCGGTGCTGGAAACCGCACGCGGCGGATTATTGCGCGAAGGCTTGGCATTCGATCGCTGCGACGTCGCTATCGTCACCAATATCGGGATCGGCGACCATCTGGGTCTGAATTACATCAATACGACGGAAGATCTGGCCGTAGTCAAACGGGTTATCGTCGAAAATGTCGCAACCCACGGATTTGCCGTCTTGAATGCGGACGATCCGCCCGTGGCAAAAATGGCGGCAAGCTGTCCCGGGGGCATAATTTTCTTTGCACGCGACAAACATAACGCCATCATTACCACGCATTGCGCACGCGGTCTGCGGGCTATTTACAGCGAAGATCAAAACATCGTAATGCGCGAAGGGAAATCGATTCAGCGCATCGCTTTGACCGATATTCCGCTCACCCGCAACGGCACCATCGCATTCCAGATCGACAACGCCATGGGCGCTATCGGCGCGGCATGGGCACTAGGTTTGGACCGGCAAACGATCCGCAACGGCTTGTCGAGTTTCGTCAACACGGCCGAATCGGCTCCCGGGCGATTCAATCTATTCGCTTATCGAGGCGCAACGCTGATCGCCGATTACGGCCATAACCCGGATGCTATCGCCGCCCTCATCGAGGCGATCGAAGACATGCCTGCCCGACGCCGATATGTCGTCATCAGTGGCGCCGGCGACAGGCGCGATCAGGATCTGCGCCGTCAAACCGAACTGCTCGGCGACGCTTTCGATACGGTGATTTTATACGAAGACCAATGCCAGCGTGGCCGTGCCGACGGCGAAGTGCTGGCTTTATTACGCCAGGGTTTGTCGAATGCCCGCCGCACTACAGAGATCCACGAAATCAGGGGAGAATTCACCGCAACGGATTTTGCACTGGAACGCCTGCAGTCCGGCGACCTGTGCCTGATCCTGATCGATCAGGTCGAGGAAGCGCTGGCGCATATCGCGCTGCGGATCAGACAAACAGAAAACGCGCGGGAAGCTTGAATTGCAAGCCAGCGGTTAACCATACTCATGCATGCCGATTTATGCAGCATTTCGTTTATCAGCGAATATTTACCGGCTGTCCCGCGTCGTTGGCATCGATCCCGTAAGGCGCATAGTCGTACTTTTCCGGCTGTATTGCGTCGATGAGCTGATCCAGCGTAGGCGCGCCTGCACCGATCGGCACCGGAATAATCGACTCGGAATCGGCGGCTTGTCTGATCCGGTCCCAGTCGATATCGGGCACGCTGCCAGCGTGTCGGGTCAGGTAATCGACTACTGCCTGCGCGGCCTGATTCGCCGGACTCATCTGACTGCCGGGGTACTCGGATACCGGCTTGGCCGCACTCAGATACAGCATTCCTTTATTCATTCCGACTAAAAACGGCTGGTTG
>DAIETB010000014.1:0-6428 GCA_027345925.1 Sulfuriferula sp. | reverse complement strand
TGAAAGTTATGGGGTCGGAATGGATGCCAATATCGTTTCCGCATCGATCAAAGCCTTGATCAGCGGTGCGAATCGACTGATCACCCATAGCTGCGCAAACGTCAAGACCCAGGCAGCCTGAATCAGACCGACATAAGGTGGAAACATGGCTAAACGTTACGAAGAATTATCCGATGCGTTGATCGCATTCATCATCGAGCAGAAAATTTATTTTGTAGGAACTGCTACGAGCGACAGTCGCGTCAACATTTCCCCCAAAGGCATGAATTCACTGCGGATACTGGGCAAAAACAGGGCTATCTGGTTGAATGTCACCGGCAGCGGCAATGAAACGTCTGCCCATGTTCAGATAAATCCGCGCATGACGGTCATGTTTTGCGCCTTTGAAGGTCCCCCTGTGATATTGAGATTATACGGCGGCGCGCGGGTAGTGCATTTGAACGATCCGGAATGGCCGGAACTATATGCACATTTCGAGCCGTTACCGGGCGCGCGGCAGATTTTCGATCTGTCGATCGACCTGGTGCAGACCTCGTGTGGTTTCGGTGTCCCATTTTACGATTATGCCGGTGACCGTACCCAACTGAATGACTGGGCCATAAAAAAAGGCAAAGAAGGAATCCATCAATATTGGATAGACAAGAATCAGCTTACCATCGATAACTTGCCTACGCATATTATTGAAGGAAATCTGGGACCCGCACCGGGTTGCGAGTCGATTGTACCGGTAACCGGGAGTAAATGAATTTATTCGATCCCGGCAGAATGCTGGTCATAATGGCTAACAGCAGGGATAATCCCATAAATCTGTATAAGGGAGTTAACGAATGAAAATTATTCTTGCGGTGCTGGTATTATTGTTTCTGTCCGGTTGCGAAGATATGGGCGGTTTTGACGGTTGGGGTCGGGGTTGGGGCCACGGAGAAGGACACGGCTGGGGACATGGCGACGACTGAACTATTTTCAGCTGACCCTTTAGCCGGTCGGGAACTATTTCATGGACACTCAAATACATAGGGCTATTGCGGAGGAGGCCGGAGAAATTGCCGGTTTGGTCGGAGAATTGCTGAGCGAAATCATGGCCAGCGTCAATGCGGTGAGCTTTAATTTCGATCTGGTGGCGACCGCCGATCGGCTCAAGGATTTTCTTCATCAAGGGAAATATGTCGTTTTCGTAGCGCGCGATGCTGGCGCTGCGGCAATCGGTTTTGTAACCGTATATGAAAGCTATGCGTTATACGCGGAAGGTGTATTCGGAACCTTGGCGGAATTGTATGTTCGCCCCGGATTTCGTTCCCATCACATCGGTTCGGGATTGCTGGCGCAAGTTCGGCAATACGCTCTGTCCAGCAACTGGACGCGGCTCGAAGTAACCACGCCGCCTCTGCCCCAATTCGATAAAACCCTGCGATTTTACGAGCGCTCCGGTTTCGTCGTTACCGGCGGCCGCAAACTGAAGTTGGTTTTGTGACATGGCAGGCAACCGCAGGGCGGCAATCTGACCGCTGTCACGTCGAGACATGGGGGGAGATAATGGATCTTGGCCGTCATTTCGAATTATTCGCTGCTTATAACGAATGGATGAATGCGAAAGTGTATGAAGCGGCAACACGCCTGCCGTTACACGAAATCGAACTCGACCGTCTGGCGTATTTCAAAATCGATATGGGGCACTCTTAATCATATTGCGGTGGGCGATACCTTATGGCTACAGCGTTTTGCCACCCATCCTGCCAATTATGCCGCGCTCGAACCGATGCGGCGGATGGAGACGCCCGTAGCGCTCGACCAGATGCTGTTTACTGAATTTGCTGCGCTTTTTGCGCACAGAAAGCGGCTCGATAGCATCATAAAAGACTGGGTAGCGGCTGTGACCGAAGAGGACTTGCAGCACATATTGGCTTATTCGACTACGAAAGGAGTAGCTACGCGCAAGCGATTCTCCGCGCTAATGTTGCATTTCTTTAATCATCAGACCCATCACCGCGGACAGGCTACCGTTTTATTGTTTCAGGCCGGAGAGGATGTCGGAGTGACCGATCTGCTTGCGCGGGTGCCTGTCGAAACCTGAGCCGCCGCGCTTAAATCAGGCTGTCGATCGCGAGAGCGAGTTCGATGTCCTTGCAGGTGACGCCGCCGGCATCGTGCGTCGTCAGGTCGATAGTCACTGTGCGGTAGACGTTCCGCCATTCCGGATGATGATCCATTCGTTCGGCAATCAGTGCGACCCGGCTCATGAAACCGAATGCGTCGACAAAATTGCGAAAGGAAAACTGGCGTCGCAATTTATCGTCTTCCAGCGACCAGGAAGGAATCGAGGCAAGAGCGCGTCCAAGTTCCTGAATGTCCAATTTTACCATCATAATCAATATTGTCCGCAAAATGGCTGCTTATGGCAATAATTGTAATGTTACGAGCGCGGGTCGTGTTCGGCGTTCGTAATACAACCGGAATGTATCGGTAAATACTACACGTTTAGGTCGCGGTTAGCGACAGATATGCGATTTCCAATGCTGTCGGGACGCGCTACAATGAAAAAAAACGGAGTAAAATGCATTTAGCGGCGCCGTATCGGCGTCTTGCGGACGAACGGCCTTTTGCCGGGGATAACAGAGGGTTGAGTAATGACATATGTAGTAACAGAAACCTGTATACAGTGTAAATATACGGATTGCGTAGACGTCTGTCCCGTGGATTGTTTCCGCGAAGGGGAGAATTTCCTCGTTATCGATCCGGAAGAATGTATAGATTGCACTCTGTGCGTAGCCGAATGTCCGGTAGATGCCATTTACGCCGAAGACGATGTGCCCGACGATCAGGCGCATTACATCGCGTTGAATGCGGAGCTGGCCAAAAAATGGAAACCGATTATCGCCAGCAAGGATCCGCTGCCGGAGGCGGAGGAATGGAATGGGAAGCCGGATAAATTCCCCTATTTAAAACGTTGACGTGTCCCGTTCGCGGCTACATCTTGCTGCGCTGACGATACTTGAGCAATGCGCGGTCAGCCGGACGGACTTGCGCGATGCAACGATTCTGGTGCCGAATTTCCATGCGGCGACCGAGCTTGGTTCAGCCTTGCTGACGGCGAGCGCTCAACCGGTATTGCTGGCGCCGCAGATAACGACTTTTCCGGCCTGGGCGGCCGGCGTCCCCAGCGACGGCGGTCTGATGCCCGATAGCCGCCGAACTGCGGTGCTGTATCAAGCGCTGAAAGAACGGGCGTGGTTCGATCACGGGCTGTTATGGACGATGTGCGACGAAATCGGCCGTTTGTTCGATGAGCTCACTTATCAGGCCGTTACCCTGCCGCTGGACAGAGATGAATTTGCCGCGCAGGTATCGGCCTATTATCGGATACAACGTCATACCGCAGTCGAATTCGAAGCCCGCATCGTGCATGAATTATGGTATGCGTTAAGCTGTAACGATCTGGCGCAGCTCGAGCTGAATCCTGCATCGCTGTACGCGCTACGTCTGGCAAGGCTGGCGCACGCAGCTGCCACGCCGTTATTTGTGACGAGCTTGTCGAATCTGACGCGTCTGGAACGGAATTGTCTGGAACAGTACGCTCAAAGACAATCCGTAACATATATAAATCCGGACGAAGAAAACGACTGCTCGCGTACTTTGCATGCGGCATGGCCGAAGGATTTGCAGACTGCGCTGATAGCACGCGCGCGCGAGTGCGCAGAATCTTTTCCGCATAGTCCGCTGGCAGGACGGATCGGTTTTTGCGGTGCGGGCAATCTGGAAGAAGAAGCCGCAGCTGCCGATACGCAAGTACGTTGCTGGCTCGCTGAAGGCAAGCAAAATATTGCGTTGATCGTGCAGGACCGGATGAGTGCCCGCCGGTTGCGGGCTTTGCTGGAACGAGCGCAAATTCTGGTGGCTGACGAAACGGGATGGGCTCTGGATACCACCCAGGCCAGTACCGTAGTCATGCGCTGGCTGGAAGCGCTGTCCGCCGATTTCCCTTATCAGGATGTCCTCGACTTATTGAAATCCGGTTATATTCTATCGGATTGGGAAGTCGTGCAGCGCGACGAGGCGGTCAGACAGATCGAACTGGTTTTACGCGATATCGGCCCGGTGCAAGGTTGCGCTCGCTTGCTGCGAACTTTGCAAAGCCGCAGCGGGACGGACGAAGCGCAGGCTGCCGTGTCGCGAATGCAAAAATCCGCGGCAGTTATGTTCGGGCATGCACGTCCGCTGGAACGATGGCTTGCCGGACTGGAAGCGAGTCTGAACGAGCTCGGCGCTTTATCTTTGCTGGCGGCCGATGCGGCGGGCGCGCAACTATTGGCTTTAATGGCTTTGCGCAGACAGGAGCTGGCAGAAAACGAATTGCGATTCGATCTGGCGGAATTCCATCGCTGGCTGGGCAGGGAACTCGAAAACGGCACCTTTATCGATGCCGCCATAGCGAGCCCCGTGGTGTTCACGCATCTGGCTGCGACGCGTTTGCGGCATTTCGACGCAGCACTGATTTTGGGAGGCGACGCAACGCATTTGCCTTCCTTGAGCGCGCACTCCGTATTTTTTAATCAGTCGGTCCGGTCTGCGTTAGGCTTGCCCACGCATGCCGGTGAAATAAAACAGATTCAGGATGATTTATTGCAATTAATCTGCAATGCCGATACGGTCAGGGTGTTATGGCGTACGCACCGTGACGGTGAAATCAATCCGATCAGCCCGTGGCTGGAGCGTCTGGATAGATTCCACAGCCTGGCGTGGGGGACGAGTCTGATCGATAACAGACTGCTTCAACGGATACCGGCCGCACAAATCGAGACCCCGGATACGTTGCCATTAGCGTCGGTCAGTCGCATGCCTCAAGTCTCGGTGCCTGCAGGGCTAATACCCGCCGAAATCAGCGTGACTGGTTACAATACTTTGGTTGCGTGCCCTTATCAGTATTATGCGCGACACATCCTGGGATTGAATGAACCGGATGAAATCAGCGCCGAAATGGAAAAATCCGATTACGGCCAAGCGGTGCATGCCATTTTGCATGCCTTTCATGCCAACCATCCAGTCGTGTGCGATCTTCCTTACGCTGAGCTGATGCAAGATCTGACTGAAATCAGTCTGAAATTTTTCGCTCCCGGACTGGAAAATGAGTACTATGTGCACGCCTGGCAGAAAAAATGGCTGTCCAAACTGCCGCTCTACCTTGAATGGCAGATCGGGCGCGAAAAAGACGGCTGGTTTTGGCAGGGCGGAGAATTAGCGCGACGGCGCGAATATACGCTGGAACAGGACAGAGCGATAGCGCTTTACGGGCGTCTCGACCGAATAGATAAAAACGCCGGAAAGTACGCAATCCTCGATTATAAAACCAGTAATCCTCAAGGTTTGAAAAACAAGCTCCGCCAGGTCGACGAAGATGTGCAATTACCGGCCTATGTTTTATTGCTGCAGGCGTCTGTCGGTCAAACCGCTTTCGTCAGTCTCGACGGCAAAGGGATCGATACGATAGATCTGCCCGAGGATACAATTCCCGATACGGCCGCCCGCTGCGCCGAACGGCTTATTTCGCTGTTCGAACAAATGTACCGACATATTCCTCTGCCGGCCAACGGCACCGATGAAGTATGCCGCCATTGTTCCATGCGGGGATTATGCCGGCGCGATCAATGGGAAACCGTCAATTCAGCCGGCACAGGCTAGGCTAGCGTTGCTGTGTGCTTCAATCGGGGCCCACGTGCCGTTCGATTTCTTCCAGAGTGGTATGGCGTACATCTTTACCTTTTACCATATAGACGACGTATTCCGACATGTTTTTGGTATGGTCGCCCATGCGCTCGATCGCTTTGGCGACAAACATGATATCGATGAAGGTTGAAATAGTGCGGGGATCTTCCATCATGTACGTGATCAGATTGCGCAACACAAGGTGGTATTCTTCGTCGACTTCGATGTCCTGGCGGGCGATATGGGTGGCGTTGCTGACATCCAGGCGGGCGAACCCGTCGAGCGCGCGATGGAGCATATCCAGCACAATCTCGGTCATGAAGTTGATCTGGTTGAATTTGGCCTGGATAATGCGTCCGGTTTCGTGAATTTCCCTGACCATGCGCGCTACCTTGGCGGCTTCGTCGCCGATGCGCTCGAGATCGGTGATGGTTTTGACGGCGGTGATGACCATGCGCAAATCGGAAGCGGTAGGTTGCCGTCTCGCAATGATCTGAGCGCAATCATCGTCGATTCCGACTTCCAGCGCGTTGACCAGATGGTCTTTGTCTACGACTTCGTCGGCCAGTACGAAATCGGCGTTCATCAGGGCTTCGATAGCCTGGCTGATCTGCTGTTCGACCAGGCCCCCCATTTGCAATACACGCGCACGCATGTTTTCAAGGTCGGTGTCGAACTGTCTGTAGGTATGTTCTTGGGGCATGGGGTTACTCCTCTGATTATATGAAATT
>DAIETB010000009.1:0-10185 GCA_027345925.1 Sulfuriferula sp. | reverse complement strand
GCCCTCGAGGCGGTATTGCGGCTGTACCGGGAACCCGAACGCCTTGCACAACGCCTGCCGACCCTGCGGCTGCTTACCCGCCCCGCCGCCGAGATCGAACGTACCGCCCGTATCGCGCTTCCGGCTGTACGCCTGGCGCTGGCCGGAAGGGCATCAGTCGAAATACGGCCCTGTTTCAGCCAGATCGGCAGCGGCTCGTTACCGGTAGATCGCCTGCCGAGTTTCGCCCTGATGCTGACTCCGGAAAAAAACGGCAAATCCGCCGGACATATCCTGAAAAAAATCGAACGCGGTTTTCGCAAGCTCCCGATTCCCGTTATCGGCCGTATAAGCGATGGCGCTTTCTGGCTCGATTTACGCTGCCTGGAACAACCTGACCCGTTGTTATCGCAGATAACCCATTTAACGCTTTGATTATAGGCACCGCAGGTCACATCGACCATGGCAAAACCTCGCTGGTTAAAGCGCTGACCGGCGTCGACGGCGATCGTCTCCGGCAAGAAAAGGAACGCGGCATTACCATCGATCTGGGTTATGCCTACGCGCCCTTGCCCAACGGAGAAGTGCTCGGTTTCGTCGATGTTCCGGGTCACCAGAAATTCATTCATAACATGCTAGCCGGCATAACGGGCATAGACTTTTTTTTGCTGGCTATCGCCGCCGATGACGGCATCATGCCGCAAACGCTGGAGCATATGCAAATCCTGCAATTACTCGGACTGCATAGAGGCATTATCGCACTCACTAAAGTAGACCGGGTAGGCGACGAACGAATCGAAGCAGTACGTGGTGAAATCAGAAATCTGCTTGCCGACCATAACATGCCCTTCAGCGATATATTTCCCGTTTCGTCCGCTAACGGATTCGGCATCGACGCGTTGCGAGCGCGTCTGATAACGGAAGCGCTGGCATTACCCGATCGATCTGCGGCCGGACAATTCCGTCTGGCTATCGATCGCTGTTTCAGCCTGACCGGCGTGGGCACGGTAGTGACCGGAACCATTTTTTCCGGAATAGTGAGCGAAGGCGATAAACTTCTGCTCTCGCCCGGGGGCATTCCGTTACGCGTGCGCAGCTTGCACGTACAAAATCGCCCCGCTCCGACCGGTTCGACCGGGCAGCGCTGCGCGTTGAATGTCACCGGCCCCGAATTCGACAAACGCGCCGTGCAGCGCGGCGACTGGGTGCTGGCTGAATCGCTGCATGCACCGGTAATGCGACTGGATGTACGTCTCGATATGCTGGCCGGCTCCACCAAACCCCTGCGTCACTGGGCGCCTATACACGTCCATCTGGGCGCCGTTACCGTTACCGGGCATATTTCGATTCTGGAAGGCGTCCGGGTCGAGCCGGGCGAATCCGTACTGGCGCAACTGGTACTAGACAAACCGGTGGGCGCCTTGCGCGGCGACCGCTTTATTGTGCGAGATGCTTCCGCCGTTCAGACCCTTGCAGGTGGCTCGGTTCTGGATATCTACCCGCCCGCTCGCGGTCAACGGTCTGCCGCCCGATTGCAAGTGCTGCGCGCACTGGAATCGGCAACGCCTGAACAAGCGCTGACAGGCCTGCTCGACGATAATCTTGCCGGGATCGATTTACACCGTTTTGCGCGCAACTGGAATCTGGACGTTAACACGGCAAATAATTTATGGATAAAACTCGGTCTGCATACGGTAGAAAAATCTCACATCCTTTGGGGATTCATGCCCCAAGCCTGGACCAAATTCGCAAAACGGATAACGGATACGCTGGCGGAAGAGCATATACGCGCACCGGACATGCCCGGCATCGATCGCGCGCGTCTACGCCGTATCACCGCACCCAAACTTGAACCTGCGATTTTCATGACTATCGTCGAAGAATTGCTGGCGGCCGACCGTATCAAAACGTCCGGACACTGGCTGCGTTTACCCAGTCACAGCGTAACACTGCTGGCACAAGAAAAAAAACTCTGGGATTCCATCCGGCCTTTGCTGGCCATATGCCCCAATCAGCCGCCGCGGGTACGCGACATCGCTCGCGCATTGAATGTCGAAGAAAGTCCGGTACGCGCCCTGCTCTATCGGCTCGCGCAATCAGGAGAGTTATTTCAGGTCGCACACGATCATTTCTTTACCAGCTCAAGCATTGCCAATCTCGCAGCGATAGCAAAACAACTAGCGGAACAGGATCAACTCAGCGCCGCAACATTTCGAGACCGAATCGAAGTCGGACGCAAACTCGCCATTCAAATCCTGGAATTTTTTGATCGCATCGGTTATACCCGACGCACCCGCGACACGCACAAGTTGCGCCAAACCGATTTATTGACAGTACGCGTTGCTGTATCATAGCTGCAATCGTTGCCCGGGAAACAATTACGGAAGAGATTCGTTCCCCGGTGGGGCGGCCGGACTTCAAATCCGGTAAGGGTCGTCAGACGATCCTTGGTGGGTTCGACTCCCGCTCTCTTCCGCCATTATTACAGTATTACAGCAGACGAGTTTGAAATTTTGCCTGTCATTGTAATTGCGAGCAAGAGCTTAAACATGATACACTTCGCTTCGCCTTATTTTTCAGTAGAAAATTAATCGTCCAAAACGTTACGGGCGGTATTATTTAATTTTTAAATATCCCTGATTAAAACGGGGTTTCAATATTTGAAACCAGTAGAATAACGATTATGTTACAATATTGTCTTTGCGCCGGTAGCTCAGCTGGATAGAGTACTTGGCTACGAACCAAGGGGTCAGGAGTTCGAATCTCTTCCGGCGCACCAATCATTAACGAATCTGGGCACTCCAATTGGAGCGCCCATTTTCATTTCATCAACGGCAAGATCAAGCGACGCATAGCTATCCCGCACAGTTGCCTGTTTACCATCAACCCTGATGTCATCCACCAAAAGATTCAGCAATTGCTTTCCATATCTAGACTCAGCGTCCAACTGCCCCGTTGCAACTTTCTTAGGATCTTGCGCGGTAATCCCCCCAGCGCATTCAGTCCATAAACCATGCGCCTTCTGTTTTACGATATCTGGCAGTGCCCTGACAAACAAACTGATTGTCGCTCCAGATCATATTGTCGATTTCCAGCATATCGTTTTCTGCGCGTATCCTGTTGTAACTATTCGGTTCTCCTTTAAGCCTGCTCGATAACGTAGTGCCAGTTTGAGCGACGACAATGCCGTCAACAACGCCTGAATACGCCAGATGCACGTGGCCGCCCAATATCAGGTCAACTTTTGCCCGGAACCAGCGCGGCAATGCAATTTCTGCGCGCGCTATCGCATGTCTGCCGGCACCCGCCGGGGTCAATAAAAATGGATGATGCGCGACAACGATATGCAGATCTTTGACGTTTTGAGAAAAAACCTGTTCGGCGCGGCGTATCTGAGCGAGATTGATCCTGCCGCGCGACCAATCGAGATAGGGTCCCCAACGGCGCGCGCTGTTAATCCCGACTGCGCAATACCGACTTCCTTCGACGATGGGTTCCAGATCGGTGGAAAGCCAGCGTTTCCAGCGGCTCCAGGGAGAAGCAAAACGCATGACGGGATAATCGGGCACATCGTGATTTCCCGGCACGATCAGTAATGGTTGCGGCAAGCGCTCGAAAAAACGGTGCGCGCTCTGAAATTCGCTCACCCGTGCGCGCTGGGTAAGGTCGCCGGATACCGCGATCAAATCGGGATGCATTGTATCAAGTTCTTTGACCAGGCTTTCGACCACTTCGGGGATTTCGCGACCGAAATGCAAATCCGAAATATGCGCGATACGGATCATGAGCTGCGTACTCCCGGGCTCAATACGCGCAGAGCTTGAGGATGAATAGTGTAATGAAGCGGCGTCTGTAATTGTACCGGTTCGCCATCGTTCATGACCGTCAGGGGCCGGGGGCGATTGAGCGATAGCACAGTGGAAGACGCGGAAATAATTTCGAGCGATGTATCGCCCTGCCAGCTCCCTGACATCATTCGGGCAACGATACGAAACAGCACCCAGCGGGAAGTTTCGTGAACCACATAGATCCCGAGCTTGCCCGCGCTCAATGTTTCTCGTTCGGGCACCAGTCCTTGCGTATCGCTGAGCAGGTTATTGGACACGATCATCGTACGGGTACGAAATCGGCGTATTTCCCCATTGACTGCGCATCGGATATGCAGCCGCGGATATTTGCGCATAAGAGAAAAAGTCTGTGCAATAATCTGGGGCCATTTGATCCAGCCCGAAAATTCACGTAACTTTTCTCGCGTACGCGCGAGATGGGGCATGAGACCGATCACGGAATTACAGAGAAAAGGTTGCCCGTTTACATACCCGACATCGATTTTTTCGATCCGGCCGGCTGCAATGATATCGGCGGCCGCTTCCGCTCCTTCCGGCAGGCCGATATCACGGGCCAGAACATTCATGGTTCCGGCGGGGATCAGCCCCAGCGGAAGCGTGGCCTCTCGCAAAGCGGCGATCACGGCAAGTATGCTGCCGTCGCCACCACAAACGATGACCGCATCCTGCCCGGTTTCTACCGCAGATTCAAGCAGTACGGGAAGCGCATCGAAGTCGAACGCATGCAAATCGGCTGCAATACCCCGATCTTCGAACAATTTGTTCAATCTCGCTGCAGGGTCGGCGTCATGTCCCGCGAGCAATATGCCGGCGCGTGGGTTATAGATTACCGTTACTTTACGTATCGTTGCTTGCGTACGTTCGCTCATATATCGCTTTCTGCAGTCCGCAGATACTGCTTCCAAAAATCGTACTGTCATGCTGCAACGGGAGCGTTAAAATATCAAGCGAAAATGATGTCATCAAAAACGGGAGTCGACTGATAAGCAATTTTTATCGCATCAGTCGGCTTTGCGCCAGCGATTTTTTCCGCTTCTTTTAGCGCTGTACATCGCCTTGTCTGCGCGACGCAACATTTCATCCAGATCACAGTCGCCGGAACTGTAAATCGCCAGGCCGATGCTGGTGGTTACGGTAACTGTCTGATCGCCCAATAAAAATGGAAGCTGTATCGCAGTAATGATTTTATCCGCAACGGCTTCGGCATCTGGTTCCGGCGAACTGAGCTCTTCGAGCAGCACAGTAAATTCATCACCGGACAAGCGTGAGACCGTGTCGGATTTGCGAACTACCCCAGCTATTCGCTGCGCGAACTGTTTCAGCAAATCATCGCCGCCAGAATGCCCCAAGGTATCGTTTATCTGCTTGAAACCGTCCAGATCCAGAAACATGACGCCGAAACCGGTCTGGTTTCGTCTTGCCCGGAACAGCGCATGATGCAGCCGGTCCATAAACAGAGAACGGTTGGGCAACCCGGTAAGAAAGTCGTATTGCGCAAGATGGATGAGTTTATCTTCTACTTGTTTGCGTTCGGTAATATCACGTACGATCCCTACAAATAAACGTCGCCCGGACAAACGGATTTCATTGACGGTCAATTCCAGCGGAAACGTACTGCCGTCTTTACGCAGACCGGTTAATTTGACACCCTGCCGGCCGATGATATGTGGTACGCCTTCATTAAGATAACGCTGCATACCGGCGTTATGGCGCGCTTTCAGTTCATCCGGCATCAGCCGGTCTATATTCGTACCGACCATTTCATCCGAGGTATAACCGAAGATGACGGAGGCGGCAGCGTTGAACGATTCCATGATCCCGTCCCGGTCGATAATCAGAATACCCTCACCCACGCTACTCATAACCGCTTTGATTTCGAGCTCTTTTTCCAGCGCATTGGTTTCCGACTCGACCAAACGTGCGGATAAAGGCTTTAATTGCGTACGTAAAAAAATGACGCCCATCATGATCAAAAGCAACAATACCGGTAAAGCGATTTTAATTTGCTCGCGGATAACGGCATAGAGTTCGGAAGTATCCTCTTTGACAACCAGTCCGAGGCCCGGAGCGACCGCTGTAAAAGCGGCCATTACGTTTTTACCCCGATAATCCACTCGGAAAATCAAGCCGGATTTCCCTTCCACGGCAAAACTCATGGGCAAATTTTGTCCGGCATCGTTACGGCGCTTTACCTGGAAAGCATCCAGATTGTGACCTTCCGGAAAACAGAGCAATAAATTACGTTCTCCTTTGCATAACGCGATCTCCGCCGACTTTCCCAGACCCCGGGTATCGAACAGATGCTGACGCAGCAAAGACAACGAGCGTTCGACCAGCAAATGAGCGACAGGCACGCCGTGAACCAGGATGGGCGTTTCGATTTCAATATATAAATTGGTATCCCACAACAGCCGGGCCGGAATCGAAGTATGCAAATTAGCGACAATTTCCGGAGCCTTCGAAAAACCTCCCGAAATAGCCAGCAATTTTCCGTCCAAATCGTATACTGCCAGCGCCCGGAAGCCGTAATTCCGGATATTTTTTAACACCGCATTCAGTTTGTCGCTAGCGAGTGGATGAACGGGATCGGAAGAAAGCGCTCGATATTCGAATATCTTGCTGGCGTTTTGTGCATTGGTCAGTTCCTGCTGCAAAACTGTCTGAAACAGAACAACGCGCCCATTTAATCCCGTTTCCAGATTTTTCCTTAAAGTCTCCTGCTGAATCGGCTGCTGAAGCACGAATCCCGTCATGCCTGCCGTCATAATCGCTACTGTCAGAATCGCGGCGGCAATCAGATTGATTTTTTCATCTTCCTGCAGATACTTGCGGGATTTATACCAGTCCGCGTTGCGCCAGCTGAGTCCGAGGGCAATGGCTAGCGCTATCAAGCCCAGTGAGGTCGGTATGGACATTCGTGCCGAGACAACCCAGCCATACAGCAAATCGGGGATGAGAAAATAACTGATCAAACCAGACAAGCCTATGGCCAGTATCCCGAAACTGAATATTTGCACTGTCAGGGCGCGAATTTTTCCGCTAACGCGGTTCATCAGAAACAAGGTTGCGCCAACCAGCATAAATCCCACAGCGGTATTGGGAGCGAGTCTGCCCGGATGAGAATCGTCATTCAGCCAGCCATGCAGGAAATTCCAGTCTATCCCCAGATTTTTATCGAATATAAATTCAAATAAAATCGCAACGGAAAAAACAAAGATGAAAATGCCGACTCTTTCCTGCAAGACCGGTTTCGGCTTCCCCACGAGTCCGGGCAACGCTAGCGCCATTCCGCTAAGAAAAAAGCAGAGGGCCGCATTAAAAACCATCGGCACATTTCCAACATTGAATTGAACTATTTCCCGAATATGCAGCAACCAGCCGAACATTATTGTAATGCCCATCAAACTTGCTGCCATACCTAATAACGCAGGGATGCGTAAAGGTACAGTCAAACTGGTTGCGGATTCGCTCATGATAAATTCAGCCGGATTCGGTTACGAACCGATCCAAATAATAGAGTCTGGAAAACTATTTCTTGTACAGTCTATCGTGCAAAACCGGAACAAACAAACCATCGTTGACTTGCGAACATTATTTGAGATTAGCCCAGCTGCAATGCTACACTGTCGAACCATTCCAATTTACAGTCCAGATTTGAAATCGTTCGCGTTTACAAAAATCCTGCCGGGGGTGATCGTTTCAATGCTCACAGGATGCGCAAGCTATCACGATCGCCCGCTGGATCTTTCCGCGACAACACAAATCTATGAATCTCGTACGCTCGACAATCCACAGCTTGAACATTACATCGATGCCCATTCCCAACAAAAAACGATGGCATGGCCGCTGCGAACCTGGGATTTAACTACACTTACGCTTGCCGCATATTATTATAACCCCGATCTGGATATAGCCAGAACAAAATGGGGATCAACCAAGGCCTCGGTCACAACCGCCGGCCAAAAACCCAACCCTGT
This sequence comes from Sulfuriferula sp., assembly GCA_027345925.1. Lineage (GTDB taxonomy): Bacteria > Pseudomonadota > Gammaproteobacteria > Burkholderiales > Sulfuriferulaceae > Sulfuriferula. The sequence goes on along the minus strand of DAIETB010000009.1, from coordinate 2,381 downwards.
GCTTTCCCTGCCGTTCCAATATACGCCTGCTTCGCCATGGACGATAGGGCAATCGCCCTGGACCTTTGGTCTGGGTCTCGACATTCCTCTCGAAACCGCCGGAAAACGCGGGTATCGCATAGCACAAGCCGAACAGTTGTCGAGCGCTGCAGTGTTCGATATCGGCAACGTTGCCTGGCAAGTCGGTGCCAAGGTCCGCATGCAATTAGTCGCCCTGTTTTTTCTGGCCCGGGAGGAATCGGTTCTAGCGCAAATTACGGATACGCAAAACAGTATCGCAGCCATTTTGAACCGAAGAACGGAAGCAGGCGAAGCCTCGGCGCCAGACGCTAACCTCGCGGTTATCACGCTGATGCGTAATCGCGCCGACCTGGCAAAAGTTCGAAAACAGTTAACCGAGGCGCGACTGCAATTGGCGGCAGCGATCGGCATCCCGTCGAACGCATTACACGGCATCAAATTCGATTTCGCTGCCTTTAAACACGGCTGCCCCGAAATCGACATCGCGACAGCCCACCGTCTGGCAGCACTCAATCGGGCCGACATCCTCGCAGCCCTGGCACGATACCAGGCAAGTCAGGCCGCCTTACAACTGGAAATCGCCAACCAGTATCCCGACATACATCTGGATCCGGGCTATGCCTGGGTTGAGAGCGAAAAACAGATCTCTTTCGGCGCATCTGGAATTACCCTCCCTGTTTTTAACCGGCATCAAGGCCAGATTGCGCAAGCCGAAGCGAAACGCGCAGAAGCGGAGTCGCAGGTGAAAATGTTGCAGGCCCGGGCCTTCGGCGAAACCGACAGCGCGCTGGCCAATTATCGTGCCGCCGTCAAAATCTTCAAGCAGACCGATGCTGCGGTAGCGGCTCAAGCCATACAGTTTGTTTCGGCACAGCGGACCTTTGCCGCCGGAGAAACGGACCGCCTGGCGCTTGCACTGGCGCAGCAAACCTTCGATATCAGCCGCTTGGCCCGCGAACAAGCATTAATGCAAGTCCAACAAGCTATAGGCACATTACAAGATGCCATCCAGCATCCCCTGCCACTCGCCGGACTTAACGCGTTTTCGAACAAAGGACGTTCCAGGCCATGAAATACAAACGTAATATTAAATTTGTCGCGGTAACAGGATTGCTGATCGTTACGGCCATACTTTCCGCACTCGGCGGCAAAATTTTTCTGAACGGGCAGAAAGATAACGACGAAAAACAGTCCGCCACCTCAAACACCGGTATGGCCCAAACGAACGGCATGCCGGTCGTGACAGTCAACGCTGCTGCTCAATTACAGAGCGGGATTCGGACTGCCCGGTTGGCGCCGGTCAATTATCGTCAGGAAATTATCGCCTATGGCAGCGCCGTCGATCTGCTACCACTGATCGATTATCGCAGCCGTTTCGCAGCCGCGGTCGGCGCATCGGCGACCGCCAGGGCGACCGCCGCCGCCTCTCAGGCCGAATACGAACGCAACCGGACTTTATATGCCGACAACCGGAACGTTTCCTTGAAAGCGGTGCAAACGGCACAGGCTGCCGCCACCGCCGACCGGGCAAAAGCCGAATCCGCCGCCTTGAACGAAACCGATCTTCGTGCCGCGATAACCCAGCAATTCGGCAAGAAACTGGCGGACCAAACCCTGACCTCCTCTTCAAAATCGTTTAACGCCTTATTGAAACGCGAAAAAACGTTGCTGACTATTATCCTGCCACTGGGCGAAAACCTGACGCCACCAACGGTAATCCGCGTTTCCGCATATAACCGGCAGCGCATCGCCGCGACTCTCGTTGCAGCCGCGCCTCAATCCGATCCGGTCATACCGGGACGCGGTTATTTTTATTGCGCCGATACGGCTATACCGGCCAATACGCGCATCGTTGCATTCCTCCCGATTGAAAATTCGCAGCGGCAGTCCTTATTCATCCCGTCCGGCGCACTGGTCTGGTACGGCGGCCAACCCTGGGTCTATATCCAACTGGATAAGGATCGTTTTGCGCGACGGGCCGTACCGCAGCAATCACCCGGAAACAATGGTTTTTATGTAACGCAGGAATTCAAACCCGGCGATACGATCGTCGTCCACGGCGCTCAGCTTTTGCTCTCGGAGGAATTCCGCGCGCAAATCAAAACCGGCGAAGAAGGCGACGATGACGATTAACGCTCCCATTCTGTCGGCGGATCGTTAGCATGCTGACCGCCATCGTTCGCTTTTCCGTACGTTTCAGGGGGATAATCATCGCCCTGGCGTGTCTGTTGCTCGGCTACGGCATCTATACGATATTTCAGTCCAGACTGGACGTATTTCCGGAATTCGCCCCGCCGCTGATTGTGATTCAAACCGAAGCGCCCGGTTTGTCGCCGGGACAGGTCGAAGTGCTGGTCACC
>DAIETB010000037.1:0-5453 GCA_027345925.1 Sulfuriferula sp. | reverse complement strand
AAAGGGATGTTGAGGCTGGTATGATCAACCCCGCCGCTATCGCAAAGTTGGCCGCCGGCAAACGGATATGCATAAAGACTGTCCATATGCAAGGATAAGGTAAAGACATCCGGATCGTCCAGAAACGCGGCTTCCACGCCGTCGCCATGATGGGCGTCTATATCGACATACAGCACTTTCCAGCCTTCGCGCCGCAAGCGCATGATGCCCAGCACGGTATCGTTGAAATAACAGAAACCCTGCGCCTTATCGGGCCGGGCGTGATGCATGCCGCCGGCCGGATTGAATCCTATCCGCCCGCGTATGACTTCTTCCGCCGCCTGAATGGAAGCGCCGGTAGCCGTCGCCGGGATAGTGAAGAAACGGTCGAAATACGGGTTTTCCAGCGTGCCCAGCTGATGCCTCTGCCGAACCGGATTGCTCACCCGTCCCAGCACTTCCGCCCTCTTGAACGCCGAAATGTATTCAGGAGTATGAAACCATTCCAGCTCGAAATCCGCCGCTTTGCGCGCCTGCACGAACTCGGTCGGCGTCAGCGCATCGTACGTCCGTATCAGTTCGGTCGCCAGCGATACGCGCGGAATCGCCAGCGGATGATTGGTGCCGTACGCATTGCGTCGATACTGCGAACCGCCTATGTAAGTCGCTTTACGACCTGGCGGCACGCTCAAGGGCGATCTCCCGCGGTACGGGTTTGCAGCAGGCATACCGCTTCGGCGGCGATGCCCTCGCCTCGCCCGGTAAAACCTAGTTTTTCCGTCGTGGTCGCTTTTACGTTCACCGCGCCGATTTCCGCGCCCAGATCGGCAGCGATGTGCTGGCGCATCATTTCGATATGCGGCGCCATTCTCGGCGCCTGTGCGATGATAGTGCAATCCAGATTCGTCAGGCAATAACCGCGCTCGGCAAGCAGGCCGGCTACAGCGCGCAACAGTTCGCGGCTGTCGATATTCCGGTAACGCGCATCGGTATCGGGAAAGTGACGGCCGATATCGCCCAGTGCAGCCGCCCCGAGCAGCGCATCGCAGATCGCGTGCAGCAGGACGTCGGCATCGGAATGCCCTGCCAGTCCGAACGGATGGGGAATATCCACCCCCCCGACAATCAATTTGCGTTGCGGTGCAAATGCATGCACATCAAATCCGTGCCCTATACGAAAATTATTCATTATCCAGAACCGCCATTAGTTGATAATCCCGTCGGCAACATTCATTGCCGGTGCTCCGTGTTGCCGCTGAGCGAATATCGCTCTCGCCATCTCCAGATCGTCAGGAAAAGTGACCTTGAAATTACTGCTGCTCGCTGTCACGAGCAAGGGCGCAAAGCCCAATGCTTCTATCGCACTGGCCTCGTCGGTGGGAGCCGGCACCGAACCGGCATTCAGCGCCCGCAACAAAAGTGCATGCCGGAACATTTGCGGCGTCTGCGCCTGCCATAACCGTTCGCGCGGTTCGGTGGCGCTAATCCGGTTTTGCCCGTCGCCGCGTTTCAAGGTGTCGGCAAGCGGAATAGCCAGCAAGCCGCCCACCGTATCGTCGGCTACGTCATCGAGCAGGCTATCGATCAAAGCGCCGGTCAGACAAGGGCGCGCTGCATCGTGGACCAGTATCCAGTCGTCAGCCGAAACCGGCATCGCAGCGAGGCCATTGGCTACGCTTTCGGCACGCGTTGCGCCGCCACAACGTAATACTACCACTTTACTGCCAAATTCAGACCAGTCGTAGCTATTCCAATAACTGTCTTCGCTGGATAATACGACAAACACCCGTTCGATTCTCGGCGATTGCGCCAATACGCGAACTGCATGATAAATCATAGGATAACCAGCGATATCGAGATACTGTTTGGGCGAGTCGATGCCCATGCGCGTACCGACGCCGGCCGCCGGTATCAGTCCGTAATAGTGGCTCATGCCTAACGCCTTCAAAAATATTAATAATGCAATAGTCCCGGCTCAAGTCATTCAGCATCAGGTTTGCTTAAAACCGGGATTAAGATTATAGTCGAAATACGTTTGTTCTCCGTCTTTTATACCAGGGTATTTGCCATGCTTGCCCCTAGTAAGCTCATCGACTCATACGGTCGTCGCATCGATTATGTAAGGGTTTCGGTCACAGATCGCTGCGATTTGCGTTGTAATTATTGCATGCCTGAAGGGTATCGCGACTTCGAAGAGCCCTCGCATTGGCTCACTTTCGACGAAATCGAACGCCTGTTGAGCGCATTCGCAAAAATAGGACTGCGGCGGGTCCGCTTAACTGGTGGCGAACCCTTACTGCGCCGCAACATCGCACAATTGAGCGCCAGAATTACCCGTATTCCGGGTATTAATGACCTGTCGATGTCAACCAATGCCACCCAACTTGAAAAACATGCCGTAGCGCTTAAGGCTGCCGGAGTGACTCGCCTTAATGTCAGCCTGGATTCCTTGCGTCCGGAGCGGATCAAAGCGATCACCAAACGTGACGTTCTGGCAGACATTCTGGCTGGGCTTGCCCACGCCAGACAGGTCGGCTTCGAACAGATTAAAATCAATATGGTTGCGATGCGCGGCACCAATGACGATGAAATCGAAGCGATGGTGGCGTATTGTCTGGAGCAGGGATTCATTTTGCGCTTGATCGAAACCATGCCTATAGGCAAGACCGGCCGCAATACCGCCTACCTGGATTTGCAGCCTGTCAAGGCGATGCTTGCGCAGCGTTACGGATTGATCGATGCCGCACTGCCCGGCGGCGGTCCGGCTCGCTATCTCGCCACGCCCGACGGCAATTTTTCGGTCGGCTTTATCACCCCGATTTCACAGCATTTTTGCGATACCTGCAATCGCGTACGGCTGGCGGTCGACGGCACTTTGTATTTATGTCTCGGCCAGGAAAACAAATTCGAATTCCGTCCGCTGTTGCGCGACGGCGCAAGTGACAGCGAACTCGAAACGGCTATTCTGCAGGCCATCAGCTATAAGCCCGAACGTCATGAATTTATCGAGCAGCCCGACAAGATCGTTCGATTCATGTCCATGACCGGCGGCTAAGCGTCCGGAACAATAAGATATCTACTAAACAAATAAATATGCGACGCTATTGAAGTTACATATTGAAAAACAAGCTGATTAATTCAGGCTTTTTGGCATTTACGGCATTAGCGGAGTAAAATTCTGCCTCCGCTCATACAATCACGATTAATTATGTCCGACGACACCTTGCGACTTTCCAAGCTCATGTCTCAGCGCGGAATTTGCTCCAGGCGCGAAGCCGATGCCTACATTGCTCGCGGCTGGGTAACAGTCGACGGAATCCCGGTGACCGAACTGGGAACCAAGGTTTTGCCCGATTGCCGCATCGAATTGCTGCAACCGGCAAAACGCGAACAGAACCAGTCCGTCACCATACTGCTCAACAAACCGATCGCGTATGTGTCGGCGCAAGCGGAAAACGGCTATAAACCCGCCAGCATGCTTGTTACCGCAGAACATCATTACGCCGGAGACGAATCCGGTATCGCCTACTCCAACGAACATGCCTACGGCCTGGCACCCGCCGGGCGACTCGATATCGATTCCAGCGGCTTGCTGGTACTGACGAAAGATGGCCGTATCGCCAAACAGCTGATCGGCGAAAACTCCGAAATCGACAAGGAATATCTGGTACGAGTGGAAGGAACGCTGTCCGCCCAAGGCTTGCAATTGCTCAATCATGGCTTGAAACTGGACGGTGAGGCCCTGCGCCCCGCACAAGTCGCCTGGCAAAACGAAGATCAACTGAGTTTCATTCTGCACGAAGGCAAAAAACGCCAGATCCGGCGCATGTGCGAGATGGTCGGTCTCAAGGTCATCGGCTTGAAGCGCGTACGCATCGGCAAGGTACTGCTCGGTAACCTGCCGGTGGGGCAATGGCGTTATCTTGCACCGCACGAGCATTTTTAAAGGCATATATGACAGAGCACTTTATCATCGGCAAAGACGCCGCGCTTGAAACGACGATCACCACCCTGCAGACACGTCTGGCGGCGCTGGACTTCAGCATAGAAGAACGATCCTGGCTTAATCCGGTCAGCGATGTATGGTCGGTGCATATTCGCGACAGCGACTGCCCTCTGCTCTTTACCAACGGCAAGGGCGCGTCGAAACTGGCCGCACTCGCCAGCGCGCTGGGCGAGTTTTTCGAGCGTCTGGGTACGCATTATTTCTGGACGCATTATTATCTGGGCAACACGATCGCTCAGCATCCTTTCGTCCATTTCCCCCAAGAACGCTGGTTCCCCGTCGACGAAGACGGCGCATGGCCGGAAGAAATCCTGAATACCGCTTTACGCGAGTTTTACGACCCGGATTATGCCATCGATGCTGGCGCGCTGATCGACCGCAATTCCGGCAATGCGGCACGCGGTATTTGCGCTCTGCCGTATCGTCGCGCAAGCGATGACGAAACCTGCTGGTTTCCGGTCAATATCATCGGCAATTTATATGTCAGCAACGGCATGGCTGCCGGCAATACCGCCGCGGAAGCCCGTACCCAGGCCCTGTCGGAGATATTGGAGCGGCACGTCAAATTTCGCGTGATACGCGAAGGGCTTTGCCTGCCCGACGTACCCGAATCCGTAATCGGGCGTTATCCCGGTATAGCAAAAAGCATCGCCGAATTGCGCGCGGCGGGATTCGGCATCTTGGTCAAGGATGCCACGCTGGGCGGCAATTATCCGGTCATGAACGTGACCATGCTGCATCCGCACGATCAGGGCTGTTTCGCCAGTTTCGGCGCGCACCCGCGCGTCGAGGTCGCGCTGGAACGTGCATTGACGGAGCTATTGCAAGGCCGCGATCTCGATGCGCTGGCGGGTTTCCACGAACCCGGTTTCGATATGGAAGAAATCGCCGACCCGCAAAATCTGGAAATTCATTTCGTCGATTCCAGCGGTATTATCAGTTGGCGATTTTTAAGCGACCGACCGGATTTCGCTTTTGCCGACTGGGATTTTCGCGGTACGACTGCGGAAGAATTCGCCTGGCTATGCGGCCTCATCCACAAAACCGGGCATGATATTTATATTGCCGATTATGACGAACTCGGCGTTTACAGTTGCCGCATCCTCGTCCCGGGAATGTCGGAAATTTATCCGGTGGACGATCTGGAATGGGACAACAACAGCGTTGCCAACGAATTGCGGCCCGCGATCCTGAACCTGTCCAGGCTGAATGACGACGAATGCCGCGCCCTGCTCGATACGCTGAACGATTTGGGGATAACCGACCAGCAACCGGTCGCGCCGTTCATCGGGCTGGCAGCCGAACCCGGCTCGCACTGGAAAGATCTGCGCATAGGCGAACTGAAAACGCTCCTGGCGCTCGCCTTGACTGACACCGAAGCGACACTCGAAGGCTGCGACTGGATCAGGAGCTTCGCGCAAATGGATGCCGAACGCCGGAAATTATACCGCTGCATCGCCACCCTGTT
>DAIETB010000256.1:0-4332 GCA_027345925.1 Sulfuriferula sp. | reverse complement strand
CGCTGGCTGAACGCTCAGGGCCTATAATCAGCCCAGCATTTCGCGGGCGTGCTGGCGCGTGGTGTCGGTGATCGTTACGCCGCCCAGCATGCGCGCGATTTCATCGATCCTGTCGGAAGTTGCAAGCGTTACGATGCGACTGACCACGGCGTCCTGATGAAGCACCTTGCTGACCTGCAAATGATGCTCGCCCACCGCCGCGACTTGCGGTAAATGCGTAATACAGAGAATTTGCCGACTGGCGGCCAGATTTTTCAGCAACCGGCCGACTATTTCCGCCACGCCTCCGCCTATACCGACGTCGACCTCATCGAATATCAGCGTCGGCACCCCGGCGACTTGACTGACCGCAGTCTGCAATGCCAGACTGATGCGCGATAATTCGCCTCCGGACGCAACTTTGGCCAAAGCTTTGGGCGCAACGCCCTGATGCGTGGCCACTAAAAATTCCGCCTGTTCCAGCCCGTAAGCGCTTTCCTCCGGCTGCGCCGTCAGCACAATATCGAACCGACCACCCGATAAAGCCAATTGCTGCATCGTATTGCTTACATGCTGCGCGAGTCTGTCGGCGGCGGATATCCGGGCTGCGCTGAGCAGACGCGCGTTATGCAGCCATTCCCGATGTGCGGCCTCGACTTCCTCTTCAAGTCCGGCCACATCCTCTGCGTCGGATAACTTTTGCAAACGCTGCTGTACCGAAATCAGCAAATCCGGAATTGCTTCAGCCTTGACCCGATATTTGCGCGCCATATCGAGCACCAGGCCGATACGCTGCTCGACTTCGGTCAGGCGTGCCGGATCGGCGTCCAGTTTGTCGGTATATTGCCGCAGACTATGCGACGCTTCCTGAATTTGCACTGCGGCAGATTCCACCAAATCAACGATCGCGCTCAATGCGCTATCGTAATCGACCATGTCGGATAAACGTGCATTTGCGTTATGGAGCAAGGAGGCGGCATTCGTGTCCCCCTCCGATATCGCTTCCAGCGCAAACCCAGCGCCTTCTCCCAATTGAACCGCATAAGCCAGGCGTTTATGTTCGGCCTGAAGTGCATTCCATTCTTCGGGATCGAATTTGAGCGCCTCGAGTTCTTCGAGCTGCCACAACAACTGCTCGCGCTCCGCCGCTGTATCGCTGCTGTTCTGCCGCAATGCCGACAGCCGTTCCCAGGCTTGCCGCCATACCCGATAGCGCAGCGCAACTTCGCGCGCCAGTTCGCCACAGCCGCCGTAGCCGTCGAGCAAATCCCGCTGGACGGCGGCCTTAAGCAAGGACTGATGCGCGTGCTGACCGTGTATATCGACCAGAAATTCGCCGGCCTCGCGCAATTGCTGCGTACTTACCGCCCGGCCGTTGATAAAACAGCGGGAACGCCCGTTGATATCGATAACCCGGCGCATCAAACAGTTATTTTCGTCGTCAAGTTCCTGTCCGTCCAACCATACCTGCATCGAAGGCAATGCGGATATATCGAATTCGGCGCTTATTTCGGCGCGTGTCGCTCCGGTACGCACGATACCGGCATCGCCCCGCCCTCCCAGCGCCAGCGCCAGCGCATCGACCAGTATCGATTTACCGGCACCGGTTTCACCGGTCAGGACCGTAAAGCCGGAATCGAACTCAAGATCCAATTCGTCGACTATCACAAAATCGCGCAAGCTGAGCTGCCGTAGCATTACAGTTTCTTTCCCCAGTACAGTTTTTCACGCAGGGTCCGATAATAACTGTAGGTTTTGGGATGAAGGAGCTGTATCAGATCGGGAGAACGCGTCACCCTGACGATATCGCCGACCTTGATATCGCAATGGCTCTGGCCGTCGAAATGTACGCGCGCATCGCCGCCGTACATCAGTTGCAATTCGACCACGGAATGACTGTTGACGACTATCGGCCGCGCAGACAAGGTATGCGGACAAATAGGCACCATGATGAATGCTTCCAGGCTGGGATGCAATATCGGACCGCCTGCTGACAGAGCATACGCCGTCGAACCGGTCGGGGTAGCGATGACCAGACCGTCCGAGCGTTGGCTGTATACATATTCGTCGTCGATTTTGGCGTCGAATTCGATCAGACGGCCGGTAGAACCTTTACTTACCACGACATCGTTAAAAGCGCAGGCAATAAAAATCGTTTCGCCATGCCGTAATATCGATGTATTCAGTAACAGCCTATCCTCGGCGACGTATTCGCCCGCCAGGATTTCCGCCAGGCATTCGCACATGGTTTCAACCGGGACATCAGTCAAAAAACCGAGACGGCCTTGATTTACCCCCACCAAGGGAACTTTATGCCCCACCAGCATACGCGCGATCGACAGCATCGTGCCATCGCCACCCACAACGATCACCAGATCGGCGAGCTGACCGATTTCTTTGAGCGCGGCGGTAGGATGATTCACCACATCGAGCTGATCGGCGGTATTATGTGAGATTAATACGTTGTGGCCGCGACTGCGCAAATAATCGGCCAGCTTGGGCAGGTTATCGCCCATTTCCGGACTGTCGTATTTGCCTACCAGTGCGACTGTTTTAAATAAATCGGGCATAATTCCAATTATAACGATGACATCGTGGGCTGGATATACCGCATGCGTTAGGTTTTTTTGTAGAATGATAAATATGTTAACCGAACGTGCACAAATCCTGTTAAAAACTCTGGTCGAACGCTACATCGCCGACGGCCAGCCTATCGGATCCAGAACTCTGGCGCAACACGCCACGCTGGATTTGAGCCCGGCCACCATCCGCAACGTCATGGCGGATCTGGAAGCCATGGGACTGGTCGTCAGCCCTCACCATTCGGCCGGAAGGATACCTACCGTCCAGGGCTATCGAGTATTCGTCGATCGCCTGATGACCATCAAACCGCTCAATTCTGTCGAAATCGAACGGCTGGAAGCCGATTTGCACGCCGACGATCCGCAACGCGTCGTTGCGCATGCTTCGCGCCTGCTGTCCCAACTTACCCAATTTGCCGGTGTGGTCATGATACCACGGCGGCGCAGCGCAGCATTCCAGCAACTGGAATTCATGCGACTGGCGGAAAAACGCATTCTGCTGATTATCGTCACCACCGATGGCGAAGTTCAAAACCGCATCCTGACTACCGAGCGCAACTATAGTACCGCCGAACTCAGCCAAGCCGCCCAGTTATTGAACCAGCACTACGCCGGCACCACGTTCAATACGGTGCGCCAGCGGATGCGGGCCGAACTGCAATCCCTGCATCACGATATCGATGAATTGATGCAACTTGCGCTGACTACGAGCGCCGACGCTTTCGGATCGCGCAATGAAGGTCTGGTTCTGTCCGGCGAACGCAATCTGCTCAAAATCGACGCGTTTTCCAATATGTCGCGATTGCGCAGCTTGTTCGACCTGTTCGAGCAAAAAACCTCGTTGATGCAACTGCTCGACTTGAGCCAGCAAGCCGAAGGCGTCCAAATATTCATCGGCAGCGAATCCGAGGTCGTTCCGCTCGACGAATGCAGCGTGGTCACGGCGCCTTATCAGGTCAACGGCGAAATCGTCGGGACGCTGGCTGTGGTCGGCCCCACTCGCATGGCTTACGAGCGCGTAGTGCCTATCGTCGACATTACCGCTCAATTACTTTCCAACGCATTATCTTATACCTGAACCCTTATGTCCCGATATCGCGCCGAACCTTCCCATACTCACGGTCAGCCGGCCAAAACCGGTATATTGCTGGTCAATCTCGGTACGCCCAACGCTCCGACCCGGTTCGAAGTTAAGCGTTATCTCCGGCAATTTCTGTCCGATCCGCGCGTCATTGAAATTCCCCGTGCGCTATGGTGGATAATTTTAAATTTCTTTATCCTGCCGACGCGGCCGGACGAATCCGCCAAAAAATATGCCGCAATCTGGGATAACCGCGAAGGATCCCCGTTGCTCTTCCATACCGAAAAACAGGCCAAACTATTGCAGGGATGGCTTGGCGAACGTATCCGCTCTCCGTACGCGGTCGATTTTGCCATGCGCTATGGCCGTCCTTCCGTGGACAGCGCCTTAAAGCGCCTGAGCGATCAGGCTTGCGACCGTATTCTCTGTATTCCGCTTTATCCGCAATACGCCGCCAGCAGTACGGCCTCGGCGTTCGATGCCATATTCCGCAACTTGCTGACCCAGCGCAATCAACCGGCTCTACGTACCGTAAAACATTATCATGACGATGCCGGTTATATCGCAGCCCTAGCGAATAACGTACAAAGTTACTGGCAGCAGAACGGCCGTCCAGACCGCTTGATCATGAGCTTTCACGGTGTGCCGCGTTACACGCTGGAAAAAGGTGATCCCTATTTTTGCGAATGT
>DAIETB010000251.1:0-3342 GCA_027345925.1 Sulfuriferula sp. | reverse complement strand
GACCGATGGCCTGGGCGGCAAATGGATAGCCAACAATAAAGGCCGCGGCTACAAAATCATCCATCTTTACCGCAGCGATTGCGAAAACAGTCCTCAGGTCGAACTGCACATCACCGATAAAAACGGCAAGGCATTCTGTACCTACGGCGGCAAAATCCAAACGCCCAATCTCGATCCGAGCGTCGACTATCTGATGTATGCCACCACGAACAAATGGCATGACATGGGTGCCGGCGAATACGGCCCCATGAAAGCGATGATGTTCGGTCGTTTGAAATTCGAGGGTCCGAAAATGGAAGCCATGAGCGTGATGGGACCGTATGAACAGTTTCTCCTGCTGGTCGGAAAAGTACCTAGCAATGAGTCTGAATGCCCGAAATAAGTTGTCGCCGATAGTCAAGGGCAAGCTGCCTGTGCTTGCCCACAATGGTCACTTCCAATCCCCGGACCGCCTGCGTCGGGGGATTTGAGTTAAAATAGGACGTTTCACCGTCTTCTCAAGTATTAATGCTCATCGATCAAACTCTACCTCCCCGCGGTCAGCGCATCAAAATCACCGACCTTGCTGGCTCTGCCGATGCGTTGGCCATCAGCGAACTCGCGGCGGATTCTTCCCCCGTTGTCGTACTTACCGCCAATGCCCTCGATGCGCAGCGGTTACTGGAAGAAATCCACTGGTTTTCACCCGAACTTACGGTCAATCTGCTGCCCGACTGGGAAACGCTGCCATACGATCATTTTTCTCCGCATCAAGATCTGATTTCAGAACGGTTGGCAACGCTTTATCAGATTTCAGCGAGCAAATGCGATATCGCCATCGTACCCCTTACGACGGCATTGTATCGTCTCGCGCCGGCTGCCTATCTGGGCGCCTACACCTTTTTTCTGAAGCAGGGACAAAAACTCGATGTCGACGCATTGCGTCGGCAAATGTCTGATGCGGGATATACCGCGGTCAGCCAGGTCATTTCGCCGGGCGAATACAGCGTGCGCGGCGGCCTGCTGGATATGTTCCCGATGGGCAGCGCATTACCGTACCGGATCGATTTGTTCGACGACGAAATTGAAACTATCCGTACTTTCGATGTCGATACGCAACGTAGTATTTATCCGGTAAACGAAATCCGTTTATTGCCCGCGCGCGAATTTCCACTGGACGAAGCAGGCATTGCGCTGTTTCGCCAGAATTTTCGCGACGCATTCGAAGGCGATGCCTCGAAACGGCAGATTTATAAAGACGTCACCAACGGCCTTGCGCCTGCCGGCATAGAATATTATTTACCCTTGTTCTTCGAAAAAACGGCAACCTTGTTCGATTACATCCCCGACCATGCCCTGCTTTGCCTGCATGGCGATGTGGAAAATGCGGCGGCGGATTTTTGGCGCGACACCGAAATACGCTACAAACTGATGCGTGGCGACAGCCAGCGACCTATCTTACCGCCCGCCGAGCTGTTTTTGACCGTAGACGCCCTGTTCGGTCATTTAAAAGCTTATCCCCGTGTCGAACTTAAGCCCGGTATAGCGTCCAACGGTACCACACGCCCTCTACCCGATTTAAGCGTTGACCGACGCGCCGACGATCCGCTCTACAAAATCCGCGACTTTATCGGCCGCTTTCCGGGCAGAGTCTTGATACTGGCCGAAAGTATGGGTCGGCGCGAAACCATAATCCATTATTTTGCCGAACATAACATCAATCCGGCCTTATGCGATCATTATGCCGACTGTCTGGCACCATCGGCGCCGCTCCGTTTAGGTATTGCTCCGCTTAATACGGGTTTTATTTTACAGTCCGCGCCGCCGCTGGCTATCGTTACCGAAACCGAGCTGTACGCCACTACGGTACGCGCACGCCATCGCAGCGCAGTGCGCCGTACCCAGCTGGACGGCATGTTGCGCGACCTGTCCGAAGTCAAGGTCGGCGATCCGGTCGTGCATGCCGACCACGGCATAGGCCGTTATCAAGGCTTGATCAGTATGAATCTCGGCGAAGGCGAGACAGAATTTTTATTGCTCGAATACGCAGGTAGCGACAAACTTTACGTCCCGGTTTCGCAATTGCATTTGATCGGCCGTTACAGCGGTGCGGCGGCGGATACCGTCGCGCTCTCCAAACTGGGCAGCGGACAGTGGGAAAAATCCAAACGCCGCGCGATGCAACAAGCACGGGATACCGCTGCGGAACTACTCAATCTTTATGCGCGCCGCGCAGCGCGGCAAGGACATGCCTTTACCCTGAAACAGCAGGACTACGAAGCCTTCGTCGAAGGGTTCGGTTTCGAGGAAACGCCGGACCAGGCCGCCGCTATCGAAGCCGTTATCCGCGATCTCTGCTCACCTCTGCCGATGGACAGGCTGGTTTGCGGCGACGTCGGTTTCGGCAAGACCGAAGTCGCCCTGCGCGCAGCATTTGTGGCATTGATGGACGGCCGGCAGGTCGCGGTACTGGTGCCCACTACATTGCTGGCGGAACAGCATTTCCAGAGTTTTTCCGATCGCTTCGCCAACTGGCCTGTGCGCATCGCCGAACTGTCCCGGTTCCGTTCGGCGAAAGAACAGGCGCTGACGCTGGCCGAACTTGCTTCAGGAAAAATAGATATCGTCATCGGTACGCACAAATTATTACAAAAAGACGTTAAATTTCACAATCTCGGCCTGGTGGTTATCGACGAAGAACATCGTTTCGGCGTGCGCCAGAAAGAACAGATGAAAGTATTGCGGGTCGAAGTCGACGTACTCACGCTGACGGCTACGCCGATTCCACGTACGCTGGCGATGTCGCTGGAAGGCATCCGCGATTTTTCCGTCATCAGCACCCCTCCGCAAAAACGGCTGTCGATCAAGACCTTCGTTTCGCGCTATTCCGACGGCGTGATACGCGAAGCCGTGCTGCGCGAACTCAAACGCGGCGGCCAGGTATACTTCCTGCACAACGAAGTCGACACCATTTACAACATGGAAGCCAAGCTCGCCAAACTGCTGCCGGAAGCCCGCATCCGAGTCGCTCACGGCCAGATGCCGGAACGCGAGCTGGAACACGTCATGCGCGACTTCCACCAGCAGCAGATCAATGTCCTGCTCTGCACCACTATCATCGAAACCGGCCTGGACATCCCTACCGCCAATACCATCATCATGAACCGCGCCGATAAATTCGGCCTGGCGCAGCTGCATCAGCTGCGCGGCAGGGTGGGCCGTTCTCACCATCAGGCCTACGCCTATCTGCTCACGCCGGAAGAAGAAGCGCTGACTGCAGGTGCGAAAAAACGTCTCGATGCCCTGCAAATGATGGAGGATCTGGGTGCAGGCTTCCATCTCGCCATGCATGCCCTCGAAATA
>DAIETB010000239.1:0-6928 GCA_027345925.1 Sulfuriferula sp. | reverse complement strand
ACCACCAATTTTTGCAGGCGTTGGAAAACGCCTTAAAGGAGTAGTAATAATGATTATCGTGATGAGCCCCGGGGCGAGTGAACAACAAATCGATGCAGTCGTAAAGAAAGTCAAGGAATACGGCTGCGATGCCAATATTTCGCGCGGCGTAGAGCGTACGATCATAGGCGCAATCGGCGACGAGCGCGCAATCAACCAGGAATCGATCGATGCCCTGTCGGGCGTCGAGCAATCGATGAATATCGTCAAGCCCTATAAAATCGTGGCACGCGAATGGCATAAGGAAAATACTGTCGTTCAAATCAAAGGCGTGCCCGTGGGCGGCAATACCGTTCAGGTGATAGCCGGTCCATGCTCGGTGGAAACCCAGCCGCAAATGGACGATGCCGCACGATTCGTCAAAGCGGCAGGCTGCCGTCTGATGCGCGGCGGGGCGTTCAAGCCTCGTACCAGCCCTTATACTTTTCAGGGCAAAGGCGTCGAAGGTCTGGAAATGTTTCGCAAAGCCGCCGATGCGCAAGCTCTGCCCATCGTTACCGAACTGATGGACGTGCGCATGCTCGATACGTTCATGGAGTGGGATGTCGACGCGATCCAGATCGGCACGCGCAGTATGCAGAATTTCGATCTGCTGAAGGAAGTCGGCCGCGTCAACAAACCGGTCATACTCAAGCGTGGAATGTCGGCGACGATTTCCGAGTGGCTGATGGCGGCTGAATATATCGCCGCGTCTGGCAACCACAATATCATTTTCTGTGAGCGAGGCATCCGTACCTTCGAGACCTACTACCGTAATGTGCTGGATGTGACCGCGATACCGGTGCTGAAAAAAGAAACGCATTTGCCGGTAATCGTCGATCCGTCGCATGCCGGAGGCAAAGCCTGGATGGTTGCGGCGCTGTCGCGCGCGGCGGTGGCGGCGGGCGCCGACGGGTTGCTGGTGGAAATGCACCCTAATCCGTGTGAAGCATGGTGCGATGCCGATCAGGCGCTTACCCCCGAGGAATTGAAGTCGCTGATGGCAGAGCTCGGCGGCATCGCCAGAGTATTGGGACGCGATATCTGATTTCAGACGCGGGGAGAGGCCGATATCTCGCTGTTATCCTGCGAGAATATTAATCGGTCGCATTGTTACGGGCGAATAAGGACCTTGATGAGATATGCCATTTCCAGGCTGGTAATCTTCGGCGTCGGTCTGATAGGAGGATCGCTGGCGTTAAGCCTGAAGCAGGCTGGCGCAGTAGGAACCGTCGTCGGCGTCGATCGTTGCAGCGGGAATCTGCAACAGGCTCAGGCCCTAGGCATCGTCGATGTCATAGCCGACAATATCGAGGAAGCTTTGGCGGCCGCTGAGATCGCGGTACTGGCTGTACCCGTCGGACAAATGGCTGCCGTTATGCAGGAAATTGCGCCCTGGCTGGAGCCCAGAACGATCGTTACCGATGCAGGCAGTACCAAGCAGGATGTCGTTGCCTTGATGCAGCGCCACCTTGCCGGGCACCTGTCTCGTTGCGTACCGGCTCATCCGATCGCCGGTGCGGAACTGAGCGGCGCAGCCGCAGCACGCGCGGATCTGTATCTGAATAAAAAAATCGTCATTACGCCGTTGCCGGAAATTCATGCGCGAAATGAAAATAATGAATATACGTCGTTGCCGGCAACGGACTCCGCTGCGGTAGATCGTATCGCAGCCATGTGGCAATATTGCGGCGCGCAGACCAGTATCATGAGCGCGGACGTGCACGATGCCATTTTTGCCGCTGTCAGCCATTTGCCGCATTTACTGGCGTATTCGCTGGTCAATATGATTGCGCAGCGCGATAACGCGGATCAGCTATTCGGTTTTGCCGCGGGCGGGTTCCGCGATTTTACGCGCATCGCCGGTAGCAGCCCCGAGATGTGGCGCGATATCGCTATCGCCAATCGGCCGTCAATACTGGCTGAATTGGCGGCGTTTCAAAAGGAACTCGGACAGCTGCAGGCCGCCTTGCGCGATGGGAATGCCGGAGCCTTGATGCAATTGTTCAGCCGTGCGCAACAATCCCGGCTTGAATGGCTGCTGCAAAATCCGCCGGATTGATCCCGGTATTACTGTTCGGCAGCACGATTGTTATTGTAAAAGAATTCCTTCAGCAGAAAATCTTCCAGTCCCGCATTGTCTTCCGGTTTAGCCGACAAGGTCACGGTACGTCCCAGTCGATACGATTCCCAGGTGAAATAACCTGGGTGCCGCTCGCGGATGATCGCTATCATTTTGCGTACGATGGCATGTTCGACATCGGTATTGGCATCGGCCTTGACATCGATGGTCTGGCGCATCGGACTGGTATAAGTGCTGTCGCCCCAGCCCCGGAAGGTGAATTCCGCGGTTTCGGTACCGACGTGAATGATTTGAAATACGCCGCCGCCTCCCTGCGGTTTCAGATTTTGTTTTATGCGCGCCATGCGAGCGTCATCGGCGCTCGGCGGCGCAGCGGGTTCGCCCGATTCCGCCTGTTTGCGCGCTCTGACCATATTGATATAGCTACTCATATCGGTCGGAGCAGAGGAATTTGGCGCTTCCGCAGGCGACGGCGACGGTGTGGGCTGAGGTGTTACCGGAATCGACAGACGATTATGGCGTAACGATGAAATGACGGGTTTTGCCGTCAATACGTGATGGCGCACCGGTTGCCGGTGTACCGGTCTTGCTATGTTGGCATGCACAGGTTGAGGCGGCGGTACGGCATGGGCAGGGGGGGAAGGGATCTGCGGAGCAGCTTTCGTCGGCGCGGGCTGGGTCAATTCCACATTCAGCGTGTCGTCTCGTGCGTTAAGCGCACTGGCGGAAATTGGTTTGGTCTGATGGTTAAAGAAATACAGAGCCAGAATATGCACCAGCATCGATAGAACGATTGCAATAATCAGTTTGCGGCTGATGCGAATTTCGATATAGGCGTCGGGTGCAGGCAGAATAGCTTGCAAATTCCGGTAGCTTTCGGACTTGTTTGTGTCCAGAAAATTTAAAAATTTAAATTTTTTCAGCATAATTGATCAGACGTTCAACAGCAGCTTTCGAAAATGCGCCATTCATGACAGTATCGAGGTTATTCCGGTTTTTAGATAGTGCTTTACCGTCAACATTCAATAAATTTCCCGGGTTTCCAGAAACCGTATTTCGGGAAAGCGTTCTTGCGTCATGGATAAATTCACCCGGTTAGGCGCAAGATAAACATACTGGTTTGCCCCATCCAGAGCAACATTGAAACCGTATTTGTCGACCAATTGCCTGAGATCCGCTTCCGGCCCTCTCAGCCATCGGGCGGTTGCGAATTCGCAGCCCTCGAATACGACATCGACGCCGTATTCGAATTCAAGGCGATGCGCCACTACGTCGAATTGCAACGTGCCGACGGCGCCCAGAATCAGGTCGTTCGATGACATCGGGCGAAAAAGCTGCGTAGCGCCTTCTTCCGCCAGTTGCTGAAGTCCTTTTTGCAATTGTTTGACTTTTAGCGGATTTTTGATTCGCGCCTTACGAAAAAACTCGGGTGCAAACGAAGGAATGCCGATGAATTTCAGCGTCTCGTTTTCCGTAAAGGTATCGCCTAGCCGTATTGTGCCGTGGTTGGGAATACCGATAATATCGCCGGCATACGCTTCGTCCGCCGTATTGCGATCCTGGGCCATGAATGTAATGGCGTTATTGACCGCCATGAATTTGCCGTTCGATACCTGCCTGATTTTCATGCCGCGATCGAAGCGGCCTGAGCAGACGCGCAGAAAAGCGATCCGGTCGCGATGTTTGGGATCCATATTGGCCTGGATTTTAAACACAAAGCCGGTGAATTTTGGTTCGGAAGGTTCGATCTTGCGCGATTCGGTGAGGCGGGCGAGAGGAGCCGGCGACAGGTCCACCAGAGCGTCGAGCATCATCTGCACGCCGAAATTATTGACTGCGGAACCGAACAATACCGGCGTCTGTTTGCCTGCCAGATAAGCTTCGGGCGAAAAGGTATGCGATGCGCCGCGTACCAGTTCGATCTCGGCACGCAATTCGTCGGCCTGTTCGCCGATGAACTGGTCGAGACGCGGATTATCCAGTCCTGCGATGATTTCTCCGGTCCCTTTTTCGGCCTGGGGGTCGAATGCCAGCACATTGTCGTCGTATAAATGATAAATCCCGCGAAAGCGTTTACCCATGCCGATCGGCCAGGTCATGGGCGCGCATTGCATGCCCAATACCGACTCGATTTCGTCGAGCAGGTCGATCGGGGAGCGGCCTTCGCGGTCGAGTTTATTGATAAAGGTGATTATCGGCGTGTCGCGCATACGGCAAACATTGAGCAGTTTGATGGTTTGCGCTTCGACGCCGTTGACCGAATCGATGACCATGACAGCGGAATCGACCGCTGTCAAAGTGCGATAGGTATCTTCGGAAAAATCCTGGTGTCCGGGTGTATCGAGCAGGTTTATGATGTGGTCGCGATAGGGGAATTGCATGACGGAGGAAGTGACCGAAATGCCGCGCTGCTTTTCCAGCTCCATCCAGTCGGAAGTTGCATGTCTGCTGGCTTTGCGTGCGCGGACTTCGCCGGCTATCTGGACTGCGCCGCCGAACCAGAGCAATTTTTCAGTCAGCGTGGTTTTGCCCGCGTCCGGATGGGAAACTATGGCAAAAGTGCGGCGTCGAGAAATCTCGGTAGTGATGGACATAGGCTAATGCAAATTAAGCAAAAGCGAGATTATAAGCGATAGACAGGATAGATGGTTGGCTTCGTCATGCTAAATTCGCCGGCGATTATTCGCCCAGTCGGGAATGCGGAAACGACTGGATCTTTTGGCCTTGTCAGCGAACTGTAGGCGTTTCGGGGCTAGGCGGATATATATAGCCGGTATGAACGACCGATTCTTCGGGCACGGTCTCGTCAGGACGCGAAGCGAGCAGCCGGCGGGCACCGTCGTATTTATGCGCCCAATAAGCATCATCCAGACTGGAAATCATCACGACGCCGCTTTTGCTGCTGGCTGCATGGATAAAACGATTATTGCCGAGATAAATACCTACGTGCGAAAACGCTTTTTTCATGGTTTTAAAGAAAACCAGATCGCCCGGTTTAAGCTGCGCCTTATGAATGATGGTGCTGATTTTACTGATCGCAGCGGCGCTGTGAGGCAGTGTCACGCCTGCCACTTCATGATAGACATAGCGGACAAATCCGCTGCAGTCCATTCCGGTGTTGGGGTCGTCGCCGCCGAATTTATATACGGAACCGATTAGTCCCATTGCAAAAATAGCGAGCTCGGCGTGCGTCGGGGGCGCAGGATTCAACGTTTCGTCTGCCCTGACGGGGATGCTGTTCAATCCTAATGCAATGATAAGTATATATTTAATTAAACGCATAGCGCGTAATGTAAATGTTTTTTTAGTTAAGGTCAAAGTTTAATCGTACAAATTTCTATCGTCGATAGAAATAAAGTAGAATGCGACTATCTTCATTCTAGGCGAAATGGTCGACAAATGACGAAAATATATACGAAATTGTTACCGCTCTGTACTTAAATGACGCTTTACCTCTTTAAAAATTCTGCGTCGGGGCTCAATTATTGAAATAAAGGAAGCAGAAGTGCAGCCCTACGAATTATTTATAGGTTTACGCTATACCCGCGCAAAACGCCGCAATCATTTTATTTCATTTATTTCGATGATTTCCATGCTCGGCATCGCATTGGGCGTTGCGGCGCTGATCGTTGTGCTGTCGGTGATGAACGGGTTCCAGGACGAATTGCGCAATCGCATACTGGGAGTGGCCGCGCACATAGAAATTACCGGGTTCGATAATACGCTGGGGGATTGGCAGCAAGTCGCCGCCCGCAGCCTGCAGGTCAAGGAAGTCGAAGCCGCGGCTCCCTACGTCGAAGGTCAGGGGCTGCTGGCTTTCGATTCGGCGGTTCAAGGCACCGTGGTGAGGGGTATTTTGCCGTCGGACGAAGACCGTGTCGCCGATCTGGGTCGAAAAATGCAGCAAGGAAGCCTGTCGGCCTTGCGTCCCGGAAGCTGGGGTATCGTTCTGGGCGTCGATCTGGCGCATGCATTAGGAGTAGGCGTAGGCGACAAGCTGACGCTGATAACGCCCCAGGGGCAAATTACGCCCGCGGGAATGATTCCCCGGCTCAAACAGTTCACCGTTGTCGGCATTTTCAGGATAGGCATGTACGAATACGATTCCGGATTGGCGCTGATCGCTCTTCAGGACGCACAAAAACTGTTCAGAACCGGCGACAAGGTTTCCGGCGTACGGCTGAAGCTGGACGATTTGTATCGGGCGCCAAAAGTCAGCGAACAATTGAGCAAAGCGTTGGCAGGCGATTATTATGTTCGCGACTGGACCCAGTCGCACAGTAATTTTTTTCGTGCGGTCCAAATGGAAAAACATGTAATGTTCGTCATATTGCTGCTGATTGTAGCAGTCGCCGCGTTCAATATCGTCTCGACCCTGGTTATGGTGGTCACAGACAAACAGGCCGATATCGCGATATTGCGAACTCTGGGTGCGTCGCCGTCGAGCATCATGAAAATATTCATGGTTCAGGGGGCCGTCATCTGCGTGATCGGAACGGCATTAGGCCTGGCAGGAGGAATAGTGCTTGCGCTCAATATCGGCGTTGTGGTGCCTTTCATCGAACATACTTTCGGGATACAGTTTTTGTCCGCCGATGTATATCAGATCAGCGAATTGCCCTCCAAGATCGATAGCCACGATGTCGCGATCATTACGCTGGTTTCCTTGATATTATCCTGGCTGGCGACTTTGTATCCCAGTTGGCGCGCTTCGCGCATCAATCCGGCGGAGGCCTTACGCTATGAATGAAGCCGTCATTACATGCAGGGCCCTGACGAAATCGTATCTGCAGGGCAAAATTACGTTGCCGGTATTGAAAGGCGTCG
>DAIETB010000226.1:0-10134 GCA_027345925.1 Sulfuriferula sp. | reverse complement strand
TTCCGCCCTGGCAGCAAGCGCTTCCGGTCACGGTTTTATTACTGATCGAACAATCCGTCTGCATACTGATCGCTACGTTTACGGGCGATACGCATTACCGGATCGAATATTTTGCCGCCATTGTCACCGGGACTGCCTGCTGGGTGCCTTTATGGCTGATGCTGCACCGCCTGCGCACGCCCGATACCCCTGAAGCCAAATGAATCGTCCGACCGAAATCAAGCACTATCGCACCGAGATTAGTGGCTTCCGGCATCGCGTCATGATAGCGGCCGGAATCGTAGTGCTGCTGTTTCTGTGTTTGCTGGGTCGTTTTTTTTACATACAAGTGATCGAATATCATCACTATTTCGCCCTGGGTGAAAGCAACCGTATTTCGTTCCTGCCCATTCCGCCCAATCGAGGCATTATCATGGATCGTAACGGCGTCGTACTTGCTCACAATTATTCGGCCTATACGCTGGAACTGACGCCTGCCAAAATCGACGATCTGGATGCGACCATCGATCAACTTTCCAGGCTCGTCAACATCACGCCTGCCGACCGCAAACGCTTTAAAAAAATATTGTCCGAGAGCCGCAATTTCGACACGCTGCCGTTACGCACACGCCTGACCGATGTCGAAGTTGCCCGTATCGCGGCCAATCGCTACCGGCTGCCCGGAGTCGAAGTCAAGGCGCGGCTGTTCCGGCAATATCCGCTGGGCACCTCGGCCTCGCATCTGATCGGTTATATCGGACGCATGAACGATGCCGACGTGACCGCACTGCAGAAGGCGGGGCGCTACGACAACTATCGGGGAACCGATCATTTGGGCAAAGTCGGCATAGAACAAAGCTACGAAACCCTGCTGCACGGCAAAACCGGAGCCGAACAGATGGAAACCGATGCCAACGGCCATGCAGTGCAAAGTCTGGCGCGTATTGCGCCGATTTCCGGCGACAACCTTGTCCTCTATCTCGACAGCAAATTGCAGGCGATCGCCGAACAGGCTTTCGGCAATTACAAAGGCGCGCTGGTCGCAATGGATCCCAAAACCGGCGGTATACTCGCTTTCGTCAGCCGGCCGGATTTCGATCCCAATATGTTCGTGGACGGCATAGATACCGCCGACTGGGACGCCCTGAACAATTCTCCGGATCATCCCCTGATCGACCGGGCCCTCCGCGCCGCGTATCCCGAAGGCTCGACGGTCAAACCCTTCATGGCGCTGGCGGCTTTGCATTACGGCCTGCGCAGCCCTGACGACGTCATAGCCGATCCGGGCTATTTCAGCCTGCCCGGCAGCACACATCGTTATCGCGACTGGAAACACGGCGGGCACGGCATGGTCAATATGCACAAAGCCATAGTCGTATCGTGCGATACGTACTTCTACCGGATTGCCAACGACATGGGGATAGACCGCATGCACCAATATCTATCGCAATTCGGCTTCGGACGAAAAAGCGGCATCGATCTGCAAGGCGAATTGCCGGGTCTGTTGCCTTCGCGCGAATGGAAGGCCAAACACTCGAAACAGCCCTGGTATCCGGGCGAGACCGTTATTGCCGGCATAGGTCAGGGCTATAATCTCGCCACTCCGCTGCAATTGGCCGTCGCGACCGCCGCTCTCGCCAACGGCGGCATAACCATGCGCCCGCAACTGGTCGAAGCGGTCATCGACAGCCGTACCGGACAGCGGCGACTGGTGCCGCCGCAACCCCTCACCCGTATCGACATTCCGCCCGAACAGCTGAAAGTTATCGTCGACGCCATGATAGACGTTACCCGGCCGGGCGGCACGGCAGCGGCAGCCAGTGCCGGAGCACCTTATCTGATCGCGGCAAAAACCGGTACAGCGCAGGTGGTCGGCATACGCCAGAACGAAAAATACGATGCGCGGCATGTTTTGGCGGCCAACCGCGATCATGCTGTGTTCATCGCCTTTGCTCCCGCCGACAACCCGAAAATCGCCGTTGCCGTATTCGTGGAAAACGGCGGCCACGGCGGTTCGGCTGCCGGACCGATAGCGCGGGCAGTGATGGATTATTACTTGCTTGGCAAACGTCCCAAGCCATCCGCTTCACCGCCGGCGATCGATACAGGAGCGAACCGGCATGCAGATTAAACGCTGGCTGCTCAAGATAGCGAGTCATCTGGATTTTCCGCTGCTGCTGCTGTTATTCGTCCTGATGATACTGAGTTTATTCCTGCAATACAGCGCGTCCGGCGAAGACAAAGCCCATTTGCTGATGCATGGAATCAATATGCTTATTGCACTGGGCATATTGGTACTGGTCGCGAACATCCCGCCGCCCTATCTGCTCGCGCTCGCTGTACCGCTGTATACGATGGGCGTCATACTTCTGGTGGGAGTGGCGCTGTTCGGCGATGTCGTGAACGGTTCGCGACGCTGGCTGCATCTCGGCGTCACGCGCATCCAGCCTTCCGAAATCCTGAAAATAGCAACGCCTCTGATGCTGGCATGGTATTTCCATTATCACGAAGCGACATTGCGTCTTAAAGATTACGGAATAGCCGCATTGCTGCTGGCGATACCGGTGGCGCTGGTCGCGCGCCAGCCGGATCTGGGTACCGCGTTGCTGATTGCCGCGTCGGGATTTTATGTGCTGTTTTTCGCCGGCCTGCCCTGGCGCGTGCTCTTCGGCATGATCGTTGCCGGTGCCGCCAGCTTGCCGATACTGTGGCATTTCCTGCACGATTATCAGAAACGCCGCGTTTTGACTTTATTGCATCCCGAGCAAGACCCGCTCGGAGCGGGCTATCATATAATCCAGTCCAGCATCGCCATCGGCTCGGGCGGCAGTTTCGGCAAAGGCTGGCTGCACGGCACGCAAGCACATCTGGACTTTTTGCCCGAGCACAGCACCGATTTCGTATTTGCCGTATTCGGCGAAGAATTCGGTCTGCTGGGCAATGTGTTTCTGCTGCTGCTATATCTCGCCATCATCGCGCGGGGTTTGATGATTACCGTCAATGCATCGACTTTATTTGCGCGACTTATGGCGGGCAGTGTAACCTTGGCATTTTTCACCTATGCATTCGTCAATATGGGCATGGTTTCAGGTCTCCTGCCGGTTGTCGGGATCCCACTGCCGATGATGAGTTACGGGGGTACCGCAATGGTGATAGTCATGCTGGGGTTCGGCATAGTGATGAGCGTAAAATCTCACCGGAAATTAATTAAATCATGATTCGCATAACCGGAATATTATTGCTTTTATTCGTTGCGGGTTGCGCCAGCGTACCCAAACCGGATTCTCTGACGTCGGCGGCCAAACCGGTTTCACCCGCAGCCGTATCGGCGTCAAAAAAAGGCGGAGGATATTATCTGGACGACGGTCCGGATGCTCATCCTCCCGACAATCTCGACTCGGTTCCGGACGCCGTTCCAAAAATCGAAGCTCTGAAAGCGAATGCAAACCGGCCTTATGTCGCTCTGGGCAAGACTTATATTCCCGCTACCGAAAACGGCCCTTACGAAGAAACCGGACTGGCATCCTGGTACGGCCGCCGTTTCAACGGCAAAAATACCTCATCGGGCGAAAAATACGATATGTATGCGATGACCGCTGCGCATCCCACCTTGCCGATTCCAAGCTATGCCAAAGTCACTTCCTTGGCTTCAGGCAAGTCGGTAATCGTACGGATCAACGACCGGGGACCCTTTCACAGCCGACGCATTATCGATCTATCCTATACAGCCGCGCATAAACTCGGTATAGTTCAAGGCGGTAGCGGCATGGTAAAAGTAAGCGCCATTACTCCCGCCGAAATTAGCGCAGGCCGAGATCTCGATGCGAATTCGACCGGTATTTTCCTGCAACTGGGCAGCTTCAGCAGTCGGGAAAATGCAGAAAAACTGCTTGCCGATGCAGCCACAAAACTGGATAAGGGCAGCGCGGCTTTAGTCATCCTAAACCAGTCGGAGCGCTATCGAGTCGCCCTCGGCCCCTATGCCGATGAAAGCAGCGCAAACGAAGCCTCCCGCGAAATCCGGAGCAGAATGAACCTGACGCCGATTCGGATAGTCCGCAACTAGCTAATTCCTGTTTTTATACTTACTTATGACACGCATATTCTTTTTTATTCTGACGCTTTTTGTTCAAAACTGTTTTGCGGTCGATTTGCCCGTTACGCCGCCGCCGCAACTGAACGCAAAAGCGTGGTTGCTGCTCGACCTGCAAAGCGGACAGACCTTGGCGGAATACGATGCTGACCGACGGATGGAACCGGCGTCGTTGACTAAATTGATGACGACGTACCTGACTTTTGCTGCACTCAAGCAAGGCCGCCTCAAGCTCACCGATATCGTTCCGGTATCGACCAAAGCTTGGAAAACTGAAGGTTCGCGCATGTTTGTCGAACCCAATAAACCGGTCACCGTCAACGAATTGCTGCACGGCATGATTATTCAGTCGGGCAACGACGCAACCGTGGCGTTAGCCGAGGATATAGGCGGAAGCGAAGCCGGATTTGTCGACATGATGAACAAGGAAGCCCAGCAACTGGGCATGACGCATACGCATTTCGTCACCGCCACCGGTTTGCCCGACCCGCAGCATTACACCACCGCCCGGGATCTCAGTCTGGTAGCCAGCGCAATCTTTCGTGATTTTCCGGAATATGCACCTATATTCGCTATCAAGGAATATCGCTACAACAATATCACTCAAGCCAACCGGAATCGCTTGCTATGGTCGGATCCCAGCGTAGACGGCATGAAAACCGGACATACCCAGAGCGCCGGTTATTGCCTGATCGCGTCGGCCCATCGCGGCGACCGACGACTGCTCGCTATCGTGCTCGGAACCAGCTCCGATTATCTCAGGGCGTCGGAAACCCAGCGTCTGCTGAATTACGGTTTTCAGTCGTTTGACGGCGTAAGACTGTATGCTGCCAATCAGACCGTAGCCCAGCTCAAGGTCTGGAAAGGCAAATACAATACAGTCAAAGCGGGTTTTATCCATCCCGTTTATCTGAGCGTGCCGCGCGGCCGCAGCGCGGACCTCAAAACTACGCTGACAACTCGTCAACCCTTGATAGCGCCGTTATTTCGCGGTCAGGTCGTAGGCACTATGACGGTAAGCCTGGATAATCGGGTATTGGAGCAAGTCCCGCTGCAAGTTCTTGAAAACGTAACCGTTGCGAGCGCTATCGGCAGAGCCTGGGATAGCCTGATGTTAAAATTTAAATAAATTGCGCCGGAATTATGGATTCTGACAGCCTGATTACATACCCGTCCGATTTTCCCATTAAAATCATGGGGCCGTCCCAACCGCAATTTATCGAGACCATCGTTGCGCTGGTGCAGCGCCATGCGCCGGATTTCGATCCCGGCACGCTGGAATGCCGCGAAAGCAGCGCCGGCAACTATATGGCGATCACCTGTACGATACGCGCCACCTCGCGCAAACAACTCGACAACCTGTATCGGGAACTGAGCGCACACCCGATGGTAAAAGTGGTTCTGTAAGTGCAGGAAATCATCGTTCGCCAGCTCGGTCGCGTCGATTACGCACCTACCTGGCAAGCCATGCAGGATTTCACCGCGCAACGAAAGGCAGATACGGCGGACGAAATCTGGTTGCTCGAACATCCGCCCGTCTACACGCTGGGTCAGGCGGGGCAACGGCGACATTTGCTGCGCGACTCCGATATTCCTCTCGTCAGCATAGATCGAGGCGGCCAGATTACCTATCACGGCCCGGGCCAGCTGGTCGCCTATCTGCTGATCGACCTGAAACGCCGCCGCTACGGCGTGCGTGACCTGGTCGAACGGATGGAACAGGCGATCATCGACATGCTGCGTGAACGCGGTATCGATGCGCATCGGTCTGAGGGCAAACCCGGCGTTTATGTCGATTATGCCAAAATTGCAGCGCTCGGTCTGCGCATCCGGCGCGGTTGCAGCTATCACGGACTGGCACTCAATATCGCGATGGATCTGTCGCCTTTTCAGCGCATCAATCCGTGTGGCTATGAAAGCCTGCGCGTAACGCAACTGCGCGATCTCGGCGTCGATGATACAATCGAAGACATCAACTGCGCATTAGTCGGTCATTTGCTTCAAAACCTCAGCGCAGCAACCAGAATTCAGGAAAACCGTGGCCGATATAAAACTTCATAAAGGCGAAGCGAAAACAGCGCGTATCCCCATCAAGCTCATCGCGCAGGAACGTTTGAAAATGCCGCCCTGGATACGGGCGAAATCGCCCAATTCGCCGGAAGTCCTCGCACTCAAGGCCATTTTGCGCGAGCAGAAGCTGCATACGGTATGCGAAGAAGCCTCCTGCCCCAACCTCGGC
This sequence comes from Sulfuriferula sp., assembly GCA_027345925.1. GTDB lineage: Bacteria > Pseudomonadota > Gammaproteobacteria > Burkholderiales > Sulfuriferulaceae > Sulfuriferula. The sequence continues at coordinate 3,823 of DAIETB010000226.1, read as the reverse complement.
GAATGCTTTAAACACGGCACCGCCACATTCATGATACTGGGCGACCTGTGTACCCGGCGCTGCCCGTTCTGCGATGTCGGACACGGCAAACCTCTGCCGCCTGACGCCGGCGAACCCGGGCATCTGGCCGAAACCATCGCCGCCATGGCATTAAAATACGTCGTCATCACCAGCGTCGACCGAGACGATCTGCGCGACGGCGGCGCGCAGCATTTCGCTGATTGCATCAGCGCTGTGCGCGAACGCTCCCCCGCCACCCGCATCGAAATTCTTGTCCCTGATTTCCGCGGCCGGCTGGATATCGCTCTCGACATCCTCGCCGGCAATCCGCCCGACGTACTCAATCACAATCTGGAAACGGTGCCGCGCCTCTACAAAGCTGCCCGCCCCGGTGCCGATTACGCACATTCGCTGCAACTTCTGCGCGATTTCAAAAACCGCCATCCACAGATCCCGACCAAATCCGGCATCATGGTCGGCCTCGGTGAAAACGACGACGAAGTCCTAGGCGTTATGCGTGATTTGCGCAACCACGATGTCGATATGCTGACAATAGGGCAATATCTGCAACCATCTGCCCATCACATCGCCCTGACCCGATACGTCACCCCCGAGCAATTCGACCAGTTTGCCGTAGCCGCGACAGAAATGGGCTTTGCCCACGCCGCCAGCGGGCCAATGGTGCGCAGCAGCTATCATGCCGACCAGCAGGCCAAAGAAGCCGCCGCCGCCGCATTTTAGCCAGATCAAAAATCATCCTGCTTTTCGTAGCACAACGATTTCCGGAACATACAATGACAAATCATGATCTGTCGTGCGGCAACGCAATTCGCCACTCATTTCTCTATTTCTACTTTTAAAAAACTATTTTAAATAACCCATTATTAAAAAATTATTACTTTATAAAGTATGGGATCGCACAGAGCTGGTGTTACGTTACTCATACCATTAAGACAGTTTTAGTATTTTTGTCATAGTATTAATATAAAAAAATTACTGGGCTGGCCGAATTTTGGCTGCGTTGGTTCCGTAGCGTACTAAAGCCGCAATCAGTTAATTTATGGGTTTCGGAAAGGGAGAAACGATGTTACGCTGGGCTTTATTCTTTTTTGTGTTTGCGCTGGTAGCCGCTTTGCTGGGCTTTACCGGCCTTGCAGCCGCATTTGCAGGTATTGCAAAACTTCTTTTTTATTTTTTTCTGGCTATCTTTCTTGTCACTCTTATTTTGGGTTTAATCGGCCGCCGACCGTAACGGACGGGAAACTTCTGCAAAGTATTCTTTACTCAGATTTTATCCATCCGCCAGACAAGAACTCAAATTTGAGCTAATCGCCATAAGCTCGGGCTTTGAAGCCGAGCAGTTTTGAGACCTTTAATACCGATGAACACCGAGTCTGCCAACGATTGGCCCCCTCAGTCGAGCGAAATGGGGCAACTGATTCGCGTCCATGACTGGGCCAAAACGCCACTAGGCCCTATCGACACATGGTCTACGGCCCTGCGGATCGCTGTTACCGCAGCGCTGGATTCGTCCCTGCCTTCCATCATCTTGTGGGGGCGCGACCTGATTCAGGTTTATAACGACGCTTATCGCCCATTATTGGGCTTACGCCATCCAGAATCGCTAGGACAGCGCACCGATGAATGCTGGCCTGAAGTGCATCATTTCAATGCGCCGCTGTACGACCTGATTTTCAAAACCGGAAAATGCATTTATTTTGAAGATCAGGAGTATGTCATCGAACCGTTTGGCAAACCCGTATCGCGCTGGTTCACAATCACTTATGGACCTATACGCGACGCTGCGAGCACGATCTGCGGGGGACTGGTCACTGCGATCGAAACTACCCGTCGTGTTTGCGCAGAGCGAGAAACCGATATCTTGTTAAAATCTACGCGCAATCGGATAGACCAGCTTTATCAGATGTTTAACAAAGCGCCGAATTTCATGGCTTTCCTGAAAGGTCCGGACCATGTCTTTGAAATGGTCAACGATGCATATAGCCGCTTGATGGAAAATTCCGGCCTGCTCGGAAAAAAACTGATTGAAATCCACCCTGACGCAGCTGCAAACGGTTTGCTAAAACAGCTGGACGACGGGTATCGGACAGGCAAGCCTTTTATAACCTCTCATAACCCCTTTTTTTTAAAAAACCGGGAACAATTGCTACCGACGTTACGGTACCTCGATTTTATTTATCAACCCTTAAAGGACGAAAGCGGTAACGTCACCGGAATTTTTGTGGAAGGCATAGACGTCACGGAAAAAGCCAAAGCAGACTCGGCCATAGCCGACGCCCACCAATACCTGATCGAACGCATAATGGTAGAAGATGCCTTATATCTGGAAAAAATGCGGGCCGACGTAACGTTCAATTCAATCAGCGATGCCGTCATAGGCACCGACATTTCAGGCAACGTCAACTATCTTAACGCTGCTGCAGAACGGATAACAGGCTGGTCGCGAGATGAAGCGCGCGGCCGCCCTATCAACGATATCATGCCGCTTGCCGACGCCACTACCCGGCAACCTGCACGCAATCCCGTAGAGTTCGTACTCAAACGTATCGAATCCACCCGCTTGTCTCCGAGTACGATATTGATTGCACGCGATGGACGACAAATCGCCATCGAAGATTCCGCCTCGCCTGTTTGCGATGCCAAAGGCAGGATCAGGGGCGCGGTAATCGTATTTCACGATATTTCGGCCGTGCAGGCTATGGCCGAAAAAATGACGCATCTGGTCCAGCACGATTTCCTGACCAATCTGCCTAACCGGGTATTGCTAAACGAGCGCATCGAGCAATCCTTTGAATTGGCCGAACAGTACCAGACCAAACTGGCGGTTATGGTGCTTGATCTCGATAATTTTAAAAATATCAACGATACGCTCGGTCGCATAATCGGCAATAAACTTCTCAAATCGGTGGCTCAACGATTATGTAATTGCGTGCGGAAAACCGATATGGTCAGTCGGGAATGCGGGAATCAGTTTGTCATCCTGATGACTGATTTCTACGATGTCGAGGACATCGCGATCATGGCCAGAAAAATCATTATCACTTTAACAACGCCTCATTCGATAAGCGGTTACGAAGTCTATGTCACGACCAATGTGGGGATCAGCATTTATCCATTCGATGCGCAAAGCGCAGAGGCATTGATTAAAACGGCGGATATCGCACGCCTTCACGCAAAAGAAAAAGGGCGTAACAATTTCCAGTTTTTCAAAAGCGACATGAATGTACGCGCACTTGAACGCCATTCTATAGAAACCGGTTTACGCTTTGCACTGGAACGCAACGAATTAATGCTGCATTATCAGCCCAAAGTCAACCTGAATACCGGTTTCATAACAGGTGCCGAGGCGCTGGTGCGATGGAACCATCCGGAATTAGGCATGATATTTCCCGGCCGATTTGTGTCCATTGCCGAAGAATGCAGCCTGATCGTGCCTATTGGACGCTGGATTCTGAAAGAAGCCTGCCAGCAGGCTCATATCTGGGAAGAAAACGGCTTGCATCCGGTTTCGATTGCGGTAAATATCTCTGCGCTGGAATTCAAATCCAAGGATTTTGTTGAAGATGTACAAAATATATTAAACGAAACCGGTTTATCGGCTCACAACCTGCAACTGGAAATTACCGAAAGCATATTAATGGCAAATACCGACGCCAGTATTTCGATATTGCATCGACTAAAGGATATGGGCGTGCAGTTGGCCATAGACGATTTCGGCACCGGATATTCCAGCTTGAGTTACCTGCAACAATTTCCGGTCGATATACTCAAAATTGACCAGTCTTTTGTACAGAACATTTCC
>DAIETB010000217.1:0-8950 GCA_027345925.1 Sulfuriferula sp. | reverse complement strand
CCGTTAAACACGATTTGCCGATCCGGACCGCAACCGGGCAATGACGGTTTGAGTTTGGGGCCTGACCTTGCGCCATAGGTAGAATGCTTCCGCCGCCTGTTCCACCAGCATTCCCAATCCGTCCGCCCGGTGCGCTGCGCCATGGCTTTGCGCAAATTGCAAAAAAGGCGTGCTGTCTTTGCCGTAGGCCATATCGTAAGCCAGGCCTTCGGCCGCAAACAGATTATCCGGCAATGCGATCGATTCACCCGACAACCCGGTAGAGGTGGCATTGATCACGCAGTCGAATTGCTCATTTTGTAAGGCCGCATAATCGCAGGCAGAAACGTTGCCGTGCGGGGCGAATCGTTCCTGCAACGTGTGGGCGCGGGAGACGGTGCGATTGGCGATGACAAGACGGTTCGGTCGCTCGGCTAACAGAGCGGATAAAACGCCTCGCGCTGCGCCGCCGGCTCCAAGTACCAGAATTCTTTGTCCTTCGAGCTGGAATTTCCGATTCTGCTGAAGGTCGGTTATCAGCCCTGCGCCATCGGTATTGTCCGCAAGAATACCGGTAGCGGTGAAAGTCAGAGTATTGGCCGCTTGCGCCAGTTCCGCGCGCGCAGTGCGCTTGTCCGCCATACGCCAGGCTTCTTCCTTGAACGGTACGGTGACATTGACGCCGCAGCCGCCTTCAGCCTGGAATTGCCGTAGCGTCGCTGCAAAACCGGTCAGCGGGGAAAACCGCTTTATGTAACTTAAATCCTGTCCGGTTTGTCGGGCAAAGGCAGCGTGGACGACAGGCGATAGGGAGTGGTCAACCGGATTGCCGATTACCGCATAATGGTCGGTCACAAGCGAACTTTCTATTACTGTAATTATTGAGGGTGGATGAGTGGATTATTATTTTTGCGCCCAGGGCAATGCGGCCGCTTTCCAGCCGTTGGTAGCGCCGCGATGCCCCGCTTTATCTTTTTCGCCCTCGAACCCTTCCGCGATATTGTAAGTCGAACCATAGCCGGCAAGTTGGGCCGCAGTAGCCGCATGATGCGAACGATTCCCGCTACGGCAAATAAACATGACTAGCGCTTCGGTGTCCACTGCGGCTTTAAGCTGTGGAATGAAGTAGGGGTTGGGGTGCCAGTCTGGATAAGTTTGCCACTCAATTGCGACCGCTTTATCGATAAAGCCGACTAGATCTCGTTCGGCCTGACTGCGTACGTCGACGATGACCGCGCCGGGCGCGTGCTCGGCAAGATAGGCGGCTTCCTGCGGAGTAAGCGTGCCCGAGTAATTCAAATCGGCATCATTGGCGCGTTGTTGCGCGGCAACTAAAATAGCGTTTAGGGTAGGCATGTTATCCGCTCCCGGGCAGAAGGATTTCAGATTATAGGACAAATCGCCCAATTGCGTCATTATCATTACCTGCGACAGCGGGTTGTATATTTTCGTATATAAGAACCAATTTTTTCCAGAACGGCATTCGCGTTTCGGTCAATATCCCTCATGCGCACACATATGGTGCAAATTCCATTTTTGCGCACTTATTTGGTGCGCTATTCGTTCGCAAATTTTCCAAGAAACCTGACGAATATGCTTTACACCAACCGCTGACACCAAGCATAATCTTACGCGCAAAGACATACTGAAAGGTGTGCGTATATTTGGCATACAATCTGCTTAATCGTTGGGTTGTTTTAGCCGGATCGTTTTGATATTAATTTTGTACGAGGAGAATTTAATGGCTGTGGCCGACGTAATGCAGATGGTTAAAGATAACGACGTAAAATTCGTCGATTTCCGTTTTACGGATACCCGTGGTAAAGAACAGCATGTTACGGTTCCGGTAAAACAATTTACGAATGATAAATTTACCGAAGGACACGCCTTCGACGGTTCTTCTATCGCCGGCTGGAAGGGTATTCAGGCTTCCGACATGATATTGATGCCCGATGCCGACAGCGCGCGCATGGATCCTTTCATGGATGAGTCCACGCTGCTCTTGACTTGCGATGTCATCGAACCGTCCGATATGAAAGGCTACGATCGCGACCCCCGTTCCATTGCAAAGCGTGCCGAGGCCTATCTGAAATCCACCGGCATTGGCGATACGGCTTATTTCGGTCCGGAGCCTGAATTTTTCGTGTTCGATTCGGTAACCTGGAAAACCGATATGTCGGGCAGTTCCGTCAAAATCAATTCCGAGGAAGCAGCCTGGAGTTCCGACGAGAAGTACGAAGGCGGCAATATGGGACATCGCCCTGTCGTCAAGGGCGGTTATTTCCCCGTTCCGCCGGTCGATAGCCTGCATGATATTCGTTCCGCCATGTGCCTGGCGCTGGAAGAAATGGGTGTGCCGGTAGAAGTTCATCACCACGAAGTAGCGACTGCCGGACAGTGCGAGATCGGCACTATGTTCAGTACCCTGACCAAACGCGCGGACTGGACCCAGACGCTGAAATACGTTGTGCACAATGTCGCGCATGCCTACGGCAAGACCGCTACATTCATGCCCAAGCCGATCGTCGGCGACAACGGTTCAGGCATGCACGTGCATCAATCGATCTGGAAAAACGGCAAAAATCTATGTGCCGGCAACGGTTATGCCGGCCTGTCGGAACTCGCTCTGTATTATATCGGCGGCATTATCAAGCACGCCAAAGCATTGAATGCAATCACCAATCCCGGCACCAATTCCTACAAGCGTCTGGTGCCTGGCTTCGAAGCGCCGGTCATGTTGGCTTATTCTGCCAGAAATCGTTCCGCATCAATCCGTATTCCTTACGTACCCAGCGAAAAAGCGCGCCGTATCGAAGTACGTTTCCCGGATCCTTCCGCCAACCCGTATCTGGCTTTTACGGCGATGTTGATGGCCGGTCTGGATGGAATCCAGAACAAGATTCATCCAGGCGATGCGGCAGACAAGAATTTATACGATTTGCCGCCGGAAGAAGAGGCGAAAATCCCGAAAGTGTGCCATTCGCTGGAAATGGCTCTGGAATCGCTGGACGCAGATCGCGAATTCCTCACCCGCGGCGGTGTGTTCTCCAATGAAATGATCGATGCCTATATCGAGCTGAAAATGGAAGAAGTTACTCGTTTCCGCATGACCACCCATCCGGTTGAATTTGAGATGTACTATTCATTGTGATGTCGTTAGATTGAATTTGATGTAATGAGAAAAGGGGTGGCTTTGCCGCCCCTTTTATTTTTTGCGGAGAGTGGGTAATTGACGAGGTACGCCACGATTGCATCCCGGGTAGGCTTGCCTTACACTCGATGCTGCTTACCAGCAGGATTGAATACATGAAATGGTTTATTTTACTGGCGGCGTGCATGGTAGCGTCGGTTGCGCATGCCGATATTTATAAAAGCGTAGACGCCGACGGTCAGGTAACTTATACCGATCATCCGATCAAAGGCGCGCACCGCATGAATCTGGGGCCGATGCCGGTTCCTCGTATTCTCACGATCACTGCAGGGCATAAAGCATCGCCCGTTAAAAACAATAATTCCAGCTCGGGCGGATTTCCGCGCGTAGATGCGGCCACCCAGCATAAACGCGACGCGGTCCGGCATAATATTTTGCAAAGCGAACTCAATAGCGAGGAGCAGGCTTTAACCGAATCCGTAGCGGCCAAAAAAAGCGGAGAAAAATTGCATCCCGGAGAATTGACGAGTAGTCCGTCGTATCTTGATCGTCTTGAAAAATTGAATGAGGCAGTCAAATTGCACAACGATAATATCAGGGCGCTGCAAAAAGAGTTGGGCAACCTGAAATAGCATTTAAAGCCGAACGCGGCAGCGAAATAAGCTTATTTTACGGTTTCAGAAGCATCTGGTTTGAAAATTGCTTAATCCTACAATACTTAAACTATGAATAGCGATTTATGCCCTATATTGCTTTAAATTTCGAATGTACCTTTTATGTTTTCCGCTCATGGAACCGTTAAGCTCGCCTTTCGCCGGGCTGGAATGGCTGGCTACATCGGTTCTGGCTCTCGATGAAAACCGGTATATCCAATACCTTAATCCCGCTGCCGAGAATTTGCTGGCGATAAGCGCTGCGCAGATCAAGGGCGTGTCTATCGAAACGCTTTTTTTTCAGCCGGTTCAATTGCTGGCGGCCTTGAATTATGCGACCGATAATAATGCCAGCTTTACCGAGCATGAATTAAGCTTGCAAGTCGGAGGGAAATCTGTGCAGGTGAGCGCTACCTTTACTCCGGTCGAAAGCCCGGACGCCGCATTCATGCTCGAATTCCAGCCTATGGACCAGAAGCTGAAAGTGGTGCGCGACGAACATATGTTGTTGCAACAGCAGGCGAATCGCGAACTGGTGCGGAATCTGGCCCATGAGATCAAGAATCCGCTGGGCGGGATACGCGGCGCCGCCCAGTTGCTGGAGCATGAGCTATCTACTGAAAATCGCGAATATACTCAAGTCATCATTCAAGAATCCGACCGGTTGCAGTCCTTGATGGACAAGTTGTTGACCCCGCACCGACTGCCGCAGATCAGCGCGCTCAATATTCACGAAGTCCTCGAACGGGTGCGCAGCGTAACACTCGCCGAAACCCCCAAAGGACTTAGAATTCTGCGCGATTACGATATCAGTATTCCTGAGATCGTGGGCGATCGCGAACAGTTGATACAGGTCGTGCTCAATATCGTACGCAATGCCGTTCAGGCGGTACAAGGCCATGGAGAGATTCGTTTGTGTACGCGTATCGTACGCCAGGTGACGCTGGCGATGAAGCGCTATCCGCTGGCCGTGCAGATACAAATCGTCGACAACGGACCCGGGATCCCGGAGGCGATCCGGGATCGCATATTTTTTCCTCTGGTGTCGGGCAGGGAAGGCGGAAGCGGTCTCGGTCTTACGCTCGCGCAGACATTCGTTCATCAGCATCACGGTACGATAGAAGCCGACAGCCGTCCGGGACGTACCTGTTTTACTTTATTGTTTCCTCTTGGAACCACTTAGATATCATTTGACGATGGCCCTATCATGACAAAACCGGTTTGGATCATAGACGACGATCGTTCCATCCGCTGGGTGTTTGAAAAAGCACTGCAGCGCGAAGGCATCGTATTTACCAGTTATGCGTCGGTCGCAGAAGCCGAAGCGGCGCTCGAGCATAATATGCCGCAGGTTGTGGTGAGCGATATTCATATGCCCGGCGAATCCGGTCTGGAGTTATTGCAGCAGTTGACTACGCGCTTTCCGAAATTGCCAGTCATTATCATGACAGCGTATTCTGACCTGGAGTCGGCGGTGGCGGCATTTCAGGGCGGAGCGTTCGAATACCTGCCCAAGCCATTCGATGTGGATCACGCGATAGAATTGATACGGCGGGCGATAGACGAGAGCATGCGGGTCGATGAGGGCGCAGAAGCCGTACCGATAGACGGCGTACCTGAAATCCTCGGCCACGCGCCCGCCATGCAGGAAGTGTTTCGCGCTATCGGCCGGCTTTCCCAATCGCATACTACGGTATTGATTACCGGCGAATCGGGTACGGGTAAGGAGTTGGTCGCCTCGGCACTGCATCGGCACAGTCCCCGTGCCACCAAGCCGTTCATTGCGCTGAATACGGCAGCTATCCCCCGCGATTTACTCGAATCGGAGTTGTTCGGGCATGAACGCGGCTCATTTACCGGCGCTGCCGTCCAGCGGCGCGGCCGGTTCGAACAGGCCGACGGCGGAACCCTGTTTCTCGATGAAATTGGCGATATGCCGGCCGAACTTCAGACCCGACTATTGCGGGTGCTGGCCGACGGCCAGTTTTATCGGGTCGGCGGCCATCAGCCGATCAAGGTCAATGTTCGCGTCATTGCGGCGACGCACCAGGACCTGGAGTCTTGCGTCAAGGCCGGTACCTTCCGCGAAGACTTATATCATCGTTTGAACGTAATCCGGTTGCGGTTGCCCGCGTTGCGGGAGCGGAACGAGGATATCGCCTTGCTGGCGCGGCATTTTTTGCAGAAAAGTTCGCAAGAGCAGGGCATAGAAGCCAAAAAGCTATCCGAATCGGCCTTGAAGTATTTGAGTCAGTTCAACTGGAGCGGAAACGTACGCCAATTGCAGAATGTATGCCATTGGTTGACCGTCATGGCACCCGGCAACAATGTCGATGTCTCGGATCTGCCGCCGGAAATCCTGAATGCGCACGCTCCGCTTTCGGCGCAAACCGACTGGCTGCAGGCGCTTAACCGTACCGCCGATGAGGCGTTGAATCGTGGAGAAACCGGCATCATCGAGGGCTTGACTCAGTCGTTCGAGCGTACCCTGATCAATGTTGCCCTCAAACATACCGGCGGACGGCGAATAGAAGCCGCACATCTGCTCGGCCTGGGCCGCAATACCCTGACGCGGAAAATTCAGGAATTGGGCATGGACGAGGAATAAATTCATTTATTAATAATTGATAAAATAGAATTTGTGTGAAATAATCCTGGTATGTTTTTTTATTTGCCACATATTTCACGGAGTATTTCCATGAAGCAAATTCGTTTTTTCATGATACTGGCCATGTTTTTATTTACCGGTCAAGCAGTTGGCGACAGCTCGGTTCCGGGCGGCTACGGTTCCGTCTCGGATGGTTACGGCAATGCTTACAATCGAAACAGCGGTACGAATCGCAGTGTTGATCGTCAGCGCAATGCAAATCCGGGCAATACGCTGCAGTCTTCGCACTCGTCCGGATATTTCCCGATGGGCTCCGATCTTTTCAAGCGTCCTGCACAGCCGGATAGAAAGCAAGCTTCGGGCAGAGAGGCCGATTAACGCCTCGAGCTTCCGGAAATAAGCCATATTGCAAAATCATCCGATGCTGGATAGATATTGTCTATTCGGGTACGCCGGTAGCAGCGTAACAATTCGGCAGTCGATTAAATGGAGAAACCGGCTTGAGTTTCCACGAATTCAACTCTGTGCTAACCTATCTGCCACCGATTAATCTGAACGATTGCGCACCGGGTTTATATGCAAAAACATGCCGACTGGCTGTCATGGGGAAGAAATCTTCTCGCCATTTCTCAAAACGGCCTGACTTTTACTAAAGACCCGTTTGACCGGGAACGATTTGAAGAAGTCGAAAAGTTGGCTAAAGAAATGCTATCGGTGCAAACGGATACGCCATTAGAACGACTAAACGGAATGTTTTCCGGTGAAAAAGGTTATGCCACACCTAAAGTCGACGTAAGGGGCGGTGTTTTCAGGGACGGCAAGATATTATTGGTGCGGGAAATATCGGACGGTTTTTGGACGCTACCCGGCGGCTGGAGCGATGTAGGTGATTCTCCCGGCGCTTCCGTCGAAAAGGAGGTTCTTGAAGAATCCGGATTTATTGTAACGGCCCGAAAACTGGTGGCGGTGTACGACCGCAACAAACATCCGCATCCGCCGATGTTTTTTCATGTGTACAAATTGTTTTTTATTTGCGACATCATCGGCGGCGCACCGCGTGCCAGCATAGAAACGGATGCCGTGGCTTTTTATGCGGAAAACGAATTGCCGGAATTGTCTACGCCCAGAGTTACCGAAGAACAGATACATACGCTGTTCAAACACTATCGTCTGCCGGATCTTGCTGCCGAATTTGATTGAGTCAGCGTTATCGGCACAAGTCTGATGTGGCTTCCCTGGGCTTGGCTCTACCGGAGACCGTTAATATCAAACACGTTTGGATCGGCCCGATATGCTCTCGAATTCCGGCCTTATGCCTGCGTATCGAGCCTGTTTGCAGCGTCGATTCGACAGTCCGATAAAATCAACTGCGACCGGAGCGTCTTGTACGTTGTATCCGTTGCCCAAAATCTAACTCATTAACCGCTCGACTGCCTCGCGGTATTTCTCGCCGGTCTTAAGCGCTACGCTTTCGGGCAGCGTCGGCGCGGGCGCCTGCTTGTTCCAGTCAGACGTTTCCAGCCAATCGCGCACGAACTGTTTGTCGAAGCTGGGCGGATTGCTGCCGGTTTGATATTCGCTGGCCGGCCAGAATCGCGACGAGTCGGGGGTCAGGACTTCATCGATCAAATAGAGTGTGCCGTCGGCGTCGAGGCCGAATTCGAATTTGGTGTCGGCGATGATGATGCCGCGCGTCAGCGCATAGGCGGCGGCTTCGGTGTAGAGTGCGATACTGGCGTCGCGTACTTGCGCGGCCAGCGCTGCGCCGAGCAATTGTTCGGTTTGGGCGTAGTTGATATTTTCGTCGTGCGCACCGAGTTCGGCTTTGGTCGACGGCGTGAACAAAGGCTGCGGCAATGCCGCGGCCTGCGTTAATCCCGGCGGTAGCGCAATGCCGCATACGCTGCCGGCGGTCTGATATTCTTTCCAACCGGAGCCGACCAAATAGCCGCGCACCACGGCTTCGACCGGCAAGGGCCGCAGTCGTCTGACGACCATGGCGCGGCCGCGTACCTGCTCGTATTCCTCGGGACGCACTACGGATTCCGGCGTATCGCCGGTCAAATGGTTGGGAATGATGCTGCCCAGACGGTCGAACCAGAAATGCGAAATTTTTGTCAGTACGGCGCCCTTGCCGGGGATGGGGGTCGGCAATATCACGTCGAAAGCCGATAGCCGGTCGGTGGCGACTATGAGCAGGCGGTGCTCGTCGACGGCGTACAGATCCCGGACTTTGCCGCGAGAGAGCAATTGCAGGGACGGAATATGCGATTGTAATAAAGCGGTGGACATTGCCGTTTTTTCTTTTTCGGTAAAATCGACATTATACCTTTGGATGCGTCGATCGGCGTCAGTGTCTGCGCATCGGTTTTGATAATCGCTCGTTAAGGTGCCAGGATTTGGTCAGGCAGGCGGTATTTGCGGTAAAATAGCGGAGATTATCTTCAATGAAATGAGTTTATGGTGGCTGAGTTAAATAAACCTTCCTTGTCTTATCGGGATGCTGGGGTCGATATCGACGCCGGCGATACGCTGGTGGAACGCATCAAACCCTGGGCA
>DAIETB010000210.1:0-4582 GCA_027345925.1 Sulfuriferula sp. | reverse complement strand
CCGCTGGGCCGGAAATTCGACGCTCTTGCCCGTCAGCATGACGGCAATTCCGGATTTCGTGTCATACCCGTCGGGGCCGATGGTTTTTTGATTAGAATGCAGATGATCAATGCCGCGACGCGTACGCTGGATCTGCAGTATTTTATCTTTCATCAGGATAACACCGGCCGACTGCTGACCGATGCAGTACTGCGGGCGGCCGATCGCGGAGTCCGGGTTCGGGTGCTGATCGACGACGGAGAGATGAGGGCAGGAGACGCTCAGGTACTGGCGCTGACGGCGCATCCTTTGATCCAGATACGTATTTTCAATCCGTTTTCGTATCGCGGGCATAATTCCGTATTGCGCAGCCTGAATTTTATAGCCGATGCGCAGCGCCTGGACTATCGGATGCATAATAAACTGCTGGTTGTCGACAATACGCTGGCGCTGGTAGGCGGTCGCAATATCGGCGACCGGTATTTCCAGATCGATCCCGATAGTCAGGTCGCCGACGACGATGTCTTTGTAGCCGGGCCGCTCACTCGGCAGTTGTCGGCCACATTCGACGATTATTGGAGCAGCGATATGGCGATACCGGTCGAAGCGCTGTCGCCTGAAAAAACCACATTGGCAAAATTAATCTCATTTCGCCGCGAGCTCGATCAACATAATACGCAGTTGAAAACCGACGGTTTTGATTATGTCAAACGCCTTGCGAGCGGGCAGCCGTTTGCCGGAATCATGTCCGGCGATACACCTCTGGTATGGGCGCAAGCGCAAGTAGTCTGCGACAGTCCGGACAAAAAAGAAGTCGAAGAAGGCAAGATGGGCGGCAGCCTGATGCAGAAACCGGTTGAAGAGGCTGTGCTGGGCGTACATTCCGAATTGTTGATGATTACGCCCTATCTGATACCAGGTAAAGACGGCATGCGGATTTTCAAGACCCTGCGCGAGCGTAATGTGCGCATACGCGTGCTGACCAATTCATTGAGTTCGACGCCGGTATTGCTGGCGCAAGCCGGTTTCATGCATTATCAGATACCGATGCTGAAGGAAGGCATACAGCTCTATGAAATCCGCTCGTTATTGGGCAACGTCAAAGGCAGCGGCGAAACGAAAGCCATTTCGCGTTTCGGCAATTATTCGCTGCATGCCAAGCTATACGTCTTCGACCGCAAGAAGGTATTCATCGGCTCGATGAATTTCGACCAGCGTTCGCTGCATCTGAATACCGAAATCGGCCTGATCATAGACAGTCCCGCGCTGGCGCGACAAATTGCCGCCAGATTCAATGAAATGGTATCGCCGGTCAATGCGTATCAGCTCATATTGCAGCCGGACGCCGCAGGGGATACCCGTCTGCTCTGGCGCACCAGTGAAAACGGCAAAACAGTCGAATACGAGACCGAACCGGCCCGAAACGACTGGCAAAGATTCAAGGCAGATTGCTTGTCGTTACTGCCGCTCGATAAGGAACTGTAAGATTGATGGCAGATATGTTGCGGATAGCTCTTGCCTTATAATAAAGAAAAGCCTGTGAGAAGTTACGGCATGCGGCTACACATCGAGTTTCCGGTAAGTTTATTCGACAGCCAGACGGTAACCGACTCCTGCTTCCGTCAGAATATAGCGCGGTCGTATCGGTTCTTTTTCTAGCTTGTGGCGCAATTGGCTCATGTAGATGCGCAGATAATGGGCATTGTCTACCTGATTGGGTCCCCATACCTCCTTTAGCAGAAAGCGATGCGTCAACACCTTGCCAATATATTTCGCCAGTACCGAAAGCAGGCGATATTCGATCGGGGTCAGATGCACTTCCTCCCCGGCAACACTGATTTTGCGATGCACCAGGTCGATAGTCAGATCGGCAACCGAAAATATCCCGTTTTCGGTGTCCCGAGTAGTGATAGCTCTTCTTAAAGCTACCCGGATCCGGGCTAATAATTCTCCGGCGCCGAACGGTTTGGTTAAGTAATCGTCGGCCCCCGCGTCCAGTGCGGCTATTTTTCCCGTTTCGTCGCTTCGCGCTGATAAAATGATCACAGGCACGCTACTCCAGGCGCGTAATTGCTTAACTACGTCTACTCCATCCATGTCGGGAAGTCCCAAATCGACGATGACGATATCGGGCTTACGCACCGCCGCGGCTTTAAGCCCTTCGTTTCCCGTTTCGACATCGAATACGTGATAGTCTTCCGCTTCCAGCGACAAGCGTAAAAAATGACGTGTTTGTTTTTCGTCATCGATAACAATGATAGTCGGTGTAGTCATTCTTACTCTTCCGGATCGAGGGTAGGTGGAACGCCTAGCGGTAACGTAAATATAAAGCGGGCGCCGCCGGAAGAAATATTTTCCGCCCAGATCCGCCCTTTGTGCGCTTCGACGATCGCTCGACAGATAGTCAGACCTAAGCCGACTCCCGGAGTTGCAGATTCGCGTACGCCGCGAGTGAATTTTTCGAATATGGATTCTTCGCTACCGTGCGCTATTCCGGGTCCGTTATCCGTAACCGAAATTCGTGCCTGGGTGCTTTCAAGATGCGCCTCTATAACAATATTACTCTGTGGTGGCGTATATTTGACTGCATTTTCAAGTAAATTGGTAAATACACTTTTAATAAGCACGGTGTCGAATTCCAGTAACGGAAAATTATCGGGCAAATGTACGTCTATCCGATAATTTGCAAGTTGCTGTTCGCAGGTTGCAAGTGCGCTGCCGATAACTTCTTCGAGCGGTTCCCACTGTAAATTCAGTTTGACGTTCCCGGATTGCAGGCGCGCCATGTCGAGCAGATTATTGACTAAAGCGCACATACGGAATGTCTGATCGCGAATCGCAATCGCAAGTTCGTGTTGTAATGCCGGTAATGCAGGTCTGGTATGAGCGAGCGAGTCCGAAAGTCCTGCCAGATTTGTCAGAGGCGTACGCAAATCGTGTGATAGCGCGGATAATACTGAATTGCGCAAACGTTCTGACTCTATCCGGACCAATGCATCCTGAGCTACATCGATATAATGCACGCGTTCCAGCGCGGTGGCGATGAGCGCAACAAATCCGTCCAATTGGCGGCGTTGTTCGGGAATCAATAACCAGTCGCTATGCACGGGTTCTATCGCCAGCACGCCGCGCGTACGCATGGGCGCTCGCAAAGGCAGATACAGGATAGGGCTGCCAGATAAGGTATCGGTACTGAAACCGGCCGCTTCAACCCGATCGAAAGACCATTGAGCGACGCCCGCATCAATTGCGGGAACGGGACCTTCCGCCATTTCGGGAGGCTGGAGTTTGTCATGCGAATCAGGAAGCAGAATCGCCACTTTGACGTTGAATGTCATACCGATAAAGCGGTGACTGATTGTCACGATTTGTTGCGGCAGCAATACCGATGACAGATCCCGCGCCATTTCATACAATGCCCGTAAACGGGTTTCACGCTGATTGGCCACACGTACCTGATAAGTCAGGTTGGCAGTCAATTGTCCGATAATCAATGCAACGATCAGCATCACAACGAATGTCAGCAGATATTGCACATCGCCGACAGCGAACGAAAAGCGCGGGGGGACAAAAAAGAAGTCGAAGAGACCCACACTCAGGAATGCTGCCAGTATCGCCGGCCCGCGCCCATGCTTGACCGCTGCGAATACGACTGCGATGAGAAACAGCATGACGATATTGGCATTATCGAAATATGGCAACAGCAGCGTGGCAATTCCTGTTACCGCCGCGCACTCGGCGGCAGTCCAGAGATACGATTTCCAGTAGATTTTCGGTGTATTGCCCCGCGTCGATGATTCGACCCTGAGACCGGCATCGTCATTTGCGCTGGCGACCTGGATGATATCCATATCGGTCGACAAGCGGCCGATGCGATCGGCGAAGGAGCGCTTCCAGAAATGCCATTTACGTTGATCGTCGCGTCCTACGACGATTTTCGATAGATTATGGCTGCGCGCGTAATCGATCAGCACGCGTTCTGTTAGCTGCCCCGACAGCGCGGCGGTTTTGGCGCCCAATTCCTGGGCAAAAGCCAGTGTTTTCAGAATGCGGTCGCGCACTGCATTCGACTGGTATTGCAACTGGGGCGTTTCAACATACACGGCATGCCATTCGACCCCGAATTGCGTAGCGATGCGGCTGGCGCTCCGGATGATTTTTTCCGCCCCCGGTTTTGGCCCCACGCAGACCAGAATGGAATCCTGAGTGCGCCATACGGCACCGATCGAACGATCCTGCCGGTATATCCGCATCTGATCGTCGACCCGGTCGGCGGTACGTCTCAAGGCAAGTTCGCGTAGTGCGATCAGATTGCCCTTACGGAAAAAATTTCTGATTGCGCCTTCCGCCTGTTGCGGCATGTAAACCTTGCCGTCTTTTAAACGTTGTAACAGATCGTCCGGCGTCAGATCGACGAGGGTTACTTCGTCGGCCTGATCGAATACCTTGTCGGGAACTGTTTCCTGAACCCGGACGCCAGTGATGCCGCCGACTATATCGTTAAGCGTTTCCAGATGCTGCACGTTGACCGTCGTGTAGACATCAATCCCGGCAGCGAGCAGTTCATCGATATCCTGCCAGCGTTTGGGATGACGCGATCCCG
>DAIETB010000186.1:0-12966 GCA_027345925.1 Sulfuriferula sp. | reverse complement strand
ATGCCGCGCCGCGTCGGCGCCGTAAGGAGAAAAAGTCAAGCGCTCCAGTATCCGCCGTATGCCGTCAAACTCCAATACCTTCAGATCGCTTTGCATAAAACGCCTACAAAAAGCTGAATCGTAACAAACTGGTCGAGACTACGCCAGCGTTGCAAGCGGTTTAGTTAAAGTATCAACATTTGGGTTCTGCACAATAATAGCCAAAAAGATATAGTTACATAACCCAACAACCTCCGGCTAAAGCCGATGGTTTAAATTACGGACAGAACGTTTGTACACCGTCGAGTGGTGAAAATTTATGAGCAAGAAATCCAGGCCTGAATTGATGGGCGATGAGAATCCCGAATGGACGACAGAGGACTTCGCCCAAGCACGTCCCGCCAGCGAAACATTGCCACGGGTTTTCGGTACAGCAATTGCGCAGGCAATGCTGAAGTCTCGCGAACACCCACGTGCCAAGCATCCGAAACGCTGAATTCCGGCAAGATCCCGAGCCGGAAGCAGCGCAGCCCAGTTGAAATGCCGTCGCAAAAATTATTCAATTGCCGGAAAAAGAAATATTTTTTTCCTGTTGCGGCAGATTGGACAATATCACCAGCTCCACCCGCCGGTTTCTGGCCCGGCCGGCGACGGTATCGTTAGGCAGTATGGGCTTATTGGAACCGTAGCCAACCACTTTCAATCGGTCGCCGGCTATGCCGTCGGCGACGAATGCGCGAGCGACGCTGCTGGCGCGAACGGCCGATAATTCCCAGTTGGACGGGAACTGAGGGGTATCTATCGGGGTGTTATCGGTATAACCGTCGATTTCCAGCTTGTTGCGCTGGTCTTTGAGTATGAGCGCAATGGCTTGCAATGCCTTGACGGAAACACCGGTAAGCTTGGCGTCGCCGGGGGCAAACAGCAGGCTGGCGTTGATTTCGACATTGACGCCGCGTGAGGTTTGGGTAACCCGGACTTCACCCGCATTGACCAGCGGCGCGAGAATTTGCAGCAGGTTTTTGGCGATGCGGGTCATTTGCGTATTTTCCTGGCGCACCACCCCGACCACGCTGGCTTTGGGCGCCACCGAAATGCTTCGGTTCTCCCTGATTTTGTTCGGTACTTCGGCGGAATGACCGAACGCGTTGCCCAGCGCATTGGACAATATTTTATATTTTCCCGCATTCACTGCGGAAATTGCGTACATCACAACAAAGAACGCGAACAGCAGGGTCATGAAGTCGGCATACGACACCAGCCAGCGATCGGGGTTATCGTGTTCTTCGACATAAGGTTTGCGAGCCATGATCGTTATCTCAGATAAGCGGTCAGGCGCTCTTCGATGATGCGCGAATTTTCGCCGCCGGCGATGGCCAGCAAACCTTCCGCCATCATTTCATGCTGGTTGACCGACTGGGTGACGATCATTTTGAGGCGATTCGAAATCGGCAGGAAAATGAGGTTGGCGAAGCCCACACCGTAGATCGTCGCAACGAAAGCAACGGCAATGCCCCCGCCCAGCTTGGTCGGATCGGACAAATGCTCCATCACCTGAATCAAGCCCAATACGGCGCCCAATATCCCGATGGTGGGCGAATATCCCCCGGCCGCTTCCCATATCTTCGCTGCCTGGCGCTGTTCCGCTTCGTAGGCGTTAATTTCCGCATCGAGAATTTCGCGCAGTTTCACCAAATCGATGCCGTCGATAATCAGCCGCAAACCCTTAGAGGTAAATGTGTCGCGACTGGCTCGCATATACGGTTCCAGACTTAACAAACCTTCGCGCCGTGCGCTCAGGCTCCACGCCAGAATATCCTGAATTGCTCCGCGCCGTTTATCCTGCGGCGGCCTGAACACCCAGCGCAGCATCCGTACGCCGCGGAGGAAAACGGGGGTATGGGTTTGCAACAGCACCGCACCCAGCGTTCCCACCACCACGATCACAAAGGCGGCCGGCTGAAACAAGGAGCTCAGCCGGCCGCCGTCCAGCGTGTCGGCGGTGAGGATGCCGGCAAACGCCAGCACCAGACCGATCAGGCTGCTCCAGTCCACGATAGTCCCCTCAAATTGGCCCGGATCCGTGCTACCGCCTGGCTATGCAACTGACATACGCGCGATTCGGAAACACCCATGACGGCACCGATTTCCTTCAGATTCATTTCCTGTTCGTAATACAGGCCCATCAGAATTTTTTCGCGCTCGGGCAGATCCTCTATCGCCTCGATCAGGGCGGATTTAAATCCATCCTCCAGCAAACCTGCCAGCGGATCGCTGGAAATATCGGAACAATAACGATCCAGAAAATTATCGTGATCGTCATCGTTGTGATAATCTTCGTAATAGACCAATTGGTGGCCGCTGCCTTCGGTGAGCATGTCCTGATATTCTTCAAGGGAAATTTTCAGCGCACGGGCAATCTCTGCTTCTCCCGGCATACGTCCCAGATTTTGCTGCAACGCCGAAATGGCGGTTTCGATTTTGCGCATATTCTGCCGCAGATTGCGCGGTAGCCAGTCGGTATTGCGCAATTCATCGAGCATACCACCGCGTATGCGCTGTACGGCATAGGTTTCGAACTGAGCGCCATGGCTATCTTCATAACGGTTTACGGCATCCAGCAAGCCTATCATGCCCGCCTGGATCAAATCGTCGACTTCCACGCTGGGAGGCAATTTCGCCTTGAGCTGGTACGCCAGCCGTTTAACCAGCGGCGCATGCTCTTCTAGTAATTGATTTTTATCAGATTTTCCATTTACCGTGTACATGTTTAAGATAAGGGCTCGCTAATAAATAACATGGACATACGCTGGGGTAGTTTTGAGTGCAGACCAAAACGCGCAGAATGCGCGGTTGTATCATTCGCTACAAACGGCTTGCAACACCGGTATGCGCCCAAAACCACCCCAGCCCGAAAGGTTGCCGCGTAACGTTTGTACAAGTTATTCATTAACGAACCCTTAGTCCAATTGTCCTGCAATTCGCCTGAACGCCACCGATGCCAGCGCCAGGGGAAATGCTTCAATTACCGAACGGCCGAGTCTTGCCGCACGGCTCAAATGATCATCGGCAGGTATAGACCCCATAAAATGTAATGAAACCGCTAAATACCGGTTTGCCGTTTGCGCAAGATTAGCATAAACCAGCCGTCCTTGCGCCTCTTCGCACTGCGTCACCAGAATTCCGAACGAACGGCGCCCCAATACGGCGCTAAGACGCTTGATCAGACAATACGCGGACTTGATTGATTCGGCATCTGACGTCAGATGGATAACGATCGTTCCGTCATCCAGCGCGGTCACCGGCAGCCTGTCATCGCCGTCCAGTTCGCCGTCGACCAGCATGGTGCCGTATTGTTGCGCCAGTACCGAAAAAACCTTGGATAAGCGCTGGTTTTCCGTTGCATCGTCGCGTACGCGTGCCGCCCGTTCCCCGCTCATCGCTACCACGCTATAGCCTTGCGGCAAAGCCTGGATGACGTCGCTCAACGCGCATTGCTGCCGCGCCACTTCCAGCAGCCCTTTTTTGCGCTGCATTTTCAGATGCAGACCGACGCCATTGGTGCGGCGCGCATCGACCAGTACCGTATCGCTGCCCATTTGCATCAGCGTAGCGGTCAAATTGGTCAGCATGGCATTTTTTTCGCCCACGCTCTGCGTAGACAATAAGGTGACTATGCGCGGCTTGGGCTTCGACAGCATGCGCCGCAAGCCCTCTGCCTGATCCAGACTGAAGTTAACCAAAATTCACCTCGCGCAAAGTATGGTCCTGGGATGCGCGGGCGGCGCCCGATACCACCAGCGCCAGCTCGTCGTCCTGAAACTGGAAGCCGGTCGTTTCGCGTTTCTGCCGGAACGCGCGGTCGATCAGCAGTTCGCGGTTCATCAAATGCAGGTCTTCCGGAACCCGCTGACCGTTGGCGGCGTAATACAGGGTCAGCTTGTGACGGATGATCACGTCGATCACATTGCCCATCGTCGCCGCCTCGTCGAGCTTGGTGATGATGCATCCGGACAGCCCCGTCCCCTGATAGGCGCGCACCACTTCGGTCAAGGTCTCCCCGGTCGAGGTCGCGTTCAGGCACAACAGCCGTTTTACCGGCGTACCTGCGCCGGACAGCATTGCCACCTGTTCCGCTACCATTTGATCGCGCTGATTCATCCCGACCGTATCGATGAGTACGGTATGTTTGTTTTTGAGTTCTTCCAGCGCGATCCTCAAATCGCTTTCGTCTTTCACCGAATGCACCATGACGCCGAGAATTTTACCGTAGATGCGGAGTTGTTCGTGGCCGCCGATACGATAGCCGTCGGTAGTGATCAAGGCCAGCTTGTTGGCGCCGTGACGCATGACACAGCGCGCGGCCAATTTTGCCGTAGTCGTCGTTTTGCCGACGCCGGTCGGCCCCACCAGCGCAAAAACGCCGCCTTTTTCCAGAATCTCGTTTTCGTTGTCCTTGACGATCAGATTGCGCGCCAGCACGGTTTTTACCCAGGACACGCCTTCCTGCAGATTTTTTACCTCGGGCAAATTCTCGGTCAGATGCCGCGAAAGGCTGGGAGTAAATCCGGCCGAGAGCAGTTCGCGCATGATGCCGGAACGATGCGGCTGCCGATTTTGCGTAGCGCCCCAGGCGATTTCGCTCAACTGCATTTCCAGCATACTGCGCATAGCGCGTATCTCCTGCATCACGCCGGCCAGTTCCGCAGCAGCTTGCGGCTCGACAGACGTCGCAGCAGCCTGCGTCGAACGCGCCGTCTGTAAAACGTCGGCCAGATCGGCCGCCTGATTCCTCCGCCTGGGCGCCTTGGCCGGTTCGGACGGGACAAACCTCATCAAATCGGGCAGCGGCTCGGCTTCTTTTTCGGTTGCCGGACTGACGAGCGAGGCGATATCTTCGCTCGCCAGCGCCACGATTTCCACTCCGCCCGGAACGCTGCGATTGGATAAAATCACCGCGTCCGGCCCGAGTGCATCGCGCACTTGCCGTAACGCTTCGCGTGCACTGTTCGCTGTAAATTTTTGTACGTTCATATCTGGCCCCCTACTAAATTAGTCACCCTGATCGTCTTGGAATCAGGAATTTCAGAATGCGACAACACTTTTAATTGTGGAATTGCGCGATGTAAGAAACGCGCCAGCAACACGCGCAAGGAATGCGGTACCAGCAATACGGGAGGCAATCCCATTTTCTCCTGCTGCCGCGTCGCCGCGTCGGCCTGAGTCGCCAGCGCGTCGGCCAGTCCCGGCTCCATTCCGGCGTGATCCGGACCGCTCGCCTGTATTGCCTGCAGCAGCAAGCGCTCCAGTTTGTTGTCCAGCGCCATCACCGATAATTCTCCGGCACCCGGATAAATTTGCTGCACGATGGCACGACCCAGCGCAATCCGTACCAGCGCCGTCAATTCATTGACATCCTGAATACGCGGCGCATGTTCGGCCAGCGTTTCGATCACCGTGCGCATATCGCGGATATGCACGCCCTCGCTCAATAAATTCTGCAGCACTTTTTGCAAAGCCGACAGAGTCATGGTCTTGGGCACCAGGTCTTCGACCAGTTTGGGCGATTCGGTTGCCAGATGATCGAGCAATTGCTGCACTTCGAGCCGCCCCAGTAATTCCGCCGCATGTTCGGTAATCAGATGATTGAGATGGGTGGCAACCACCGTCCCCGAATCGACCACCGTATAACCCATCGTCTGCGCCTGATCGCGCAAGCTGGCATCGATCCACACGGCGGGCAGGCCGAACGCGGGATCGGTCGTACTGATACCGGGCAAGGTGCCGCTGACCACACCCGGATTGATAGCGAGAAACTGGCCGAAATGCGCTTCGCCGCTGCCGACTTCCACGTCTTTCAAGGTAATGCGGTAGCCCGAGGGCTTGAGCTCCAGGTTGTCGCGGATATGTACCGAGGGCGGAAGAAAGCCGATCTCCTGCGCGAATTTCTTGCGTATGCCCTTGATTCTTTTCAGCAACTCGCCGCTTTGCGTTTTGTCTACCAAAGGGATGAGCCGATATCCCACTTCTAGTCCCAATGTGTCAACCGGAATAATATCGCGCCAACTGGCTTCCTCTTCCGCGGGAGCAGCCGCCGCTGCCGGAGGCGGCGCGGCCGCAGCCAGTTTAGCTTTCTGCGTCAGCACGTACGCTCCGCCAGCCAGAACGGCGGCGAGCATGCCGAACGCTGCATGCGGCATGCCCGGAATCACGCCCATCCCGCCTACAATTCCGGCCGCGATATACAAGACGCCAGGTTTTGCAAATAGCTGGCTGAGCAATTGAGCGCCGATGTCCTGATCGCTGGCGACGCGCGACACCACGATACCCGCTGCAGTAGAAATGATCAGCGAAGGAATCTGCGCCACCAGACCGTCGCCGATAGCCAGCAGCGTATAATCCTTGATCGCGACATTGAAACTCAGGTCGTGCTGCGCCATGCCGACGATCAGACCGCCGACTATATTGATGATCGTGACCATGATGCCGGCGACCGCGTCGCCGCGCACATATTTGCTCGCACCGTCCATCGCACCGTAAAACTCGGCTTCCTGCGCGACTTCGGTGCGCCGCAGCCGCGCTTCCTGTTCGCCGATCAGACCTGCATTCAAATCGGCGTCAATCGCCATCTGCTTGCCCGGCATTGCGTCGAGAGTGAACCGCGCGCCGACTTCTGCAATACGGCCGGCACCCTTGGTGACTACCATAAAATTGATGATCGTCAAGATGATAAACACCACGATACCGACAGCATAATTACCGCCGATCAGAAAATGGCCGAACGCCTCGATCACCTTGCCCGCCGCATCGGGGCCGGTGTGGCCTTCGGTCAGCACGACCCGGGTAGAAGCGACGTTAAGCGACAGGCGCAGCATCGTGCTGACCAGCAGGACGGTAGGGAATGCAATGAAATCAAGCGGCTTAACGGTATACAGGCTGGTCAGCAGGACGATGATCGCGAGGGCGATATTGAAGCTGAAGAAAATATCGAGAATAAACGGCGGCAGAGGCAGCACCATCATCGACAACATGACGATGATGATAAACGGCGCGACTAAAAGGGCGCCATTCGGTACTGACAGCCACGCCGGCAATTTTAATCCGTTCATGCCAGATCTCCATTCAGGGTTTGCAGTACGGCGGCTTCATGCAGCGGATCGAGCTCGGGCGGTACAGCGATTTCATCGGGCGTAACTGGCGCAACGCCGCCTTGCGCGCGATAAATGCGCAATTGAAAGACGTACGCCAGCACTTCGGCGACGGCGGTATACAGCGCTTCGGGAATTTCGTGTTCGAGTTCTGCGTGCTGGTACAAAGCCCGCGCCAGCGGCGGCGCTTCCAGAATAGGGATGCTATGTTCCAGCGCCAGTTCACGGATTTTTGCGGCGACTTCGTCAGCGCCCTTGGCGACAACCATCGGCGCACGCATCGCCCCGTCCGCGTATTTGAGCGCGACCGCGTAATGCGTAGGATTGGTAACGACCACATCGGCGCCGGGAATTGCCGACATCATCCTGCGTTTCGCCATTTCGCGCTGCTGCGCCCGTATCTTGGCCTTGATCTGCGGATCGCCGTCCGATTCCTTGGCTTCCTGGCGCAATTCCTGCCGGGTCATCTTGAGCTTGTTCGAGTAATGCCATAATTGATAAGGCACATCCATCATGACGATCAAGCCCAGCGCAGCCGTCATCGAGATATACGCAACCCACAGCAGATTCGCCATATGGCTGATACCGGAGTGCAAAGGTTCCAGACCCAGTCCCAGCACGGCTTCTTTCTGCTTCAGGATCACCAGCCACGCAACTACACCGACCAGTGTAGCTTTGGCGATCGCCTTGACCAGTTCCACGACCGATTGCATGGAAAATAGATTGCCGATACCGGTCAGAGGATTGATGCGGGAAAAATTCGGCGTCAGGGCTTTGGCGCTGAACAGCCAGCCGCCGATCAGCGCGGGAGAAAATACCGCAACCAGAATCAAAACCCCCGCCACCGGCGCAAAAGCCAGCAGCAGATCGCGCAAATCGCGCTCCAGAAAGGAATAAAGCAAGGAAAAATCAAACGCGCGCGCCCGATCAAACGTCATGCCCGAAGTCAGATTCGTTTCAAGCTGGCGTATCAGACGGTCGCCCGAAATCCAGATCGCACTGCCCGCCGCCAGAAGACCGGTAAAAGTAGCCAGCTCGCGCGAGCGCGGCACATCGCCTTCCTCGCGAGCTTTTTCCAGTCGCTGCAGCGACGCCTGTTCCGTTTTTTCAAGATCGCTGTCTTCAGCCATCGCTCCGTCACCCCGTTAAACCATCTTACCCAAGACGGATTTATGGTTTCAATTATCGGTGACGACGTGGCGAGACTATCGGCGGAACAAAGCAATAAAAGCCTTGCTTTTCTAGATACGAGGAACGAATCTGTTCGAAAAGAGGAACCGGTTGCTATTAATCTTCTGAATGAAAACGACAAGCACTAATCATTAACTCTTGAACTGAAATCATCCTGGCAACACAAACATTGCTTCAAATTCCCTATCAGCGCGACCAGATTAAACCAGCTTTGACGTTCTCCAGCGCGTAGCGCTTATGCAACGTAAAGCCATGGCGCGATCTTCCGTTCAGATAAGATATTTCAGACCAGCCAAAGCGAGTACCGCAATGGTCCCCATGAGAAAAGCCCTTTGATTAATTCGCATATGCAAACGATTGCCTGCCCAAAGACCGAGCAAAACCGGCGGAATCAGCATGAGAAAAATCACCGTCAGCTGCCAGGTCAGCAGGGCGAGCGCTATGTACATAAAGACCCGCAGTATGCTCTCAGCGAGGGAAATGCCCTGAAACGTAGCGCGAAAGGCGCGCTTGTCGAGATGACGCATTTGCAGGTATGCGACAATAGGAGGCCCTCCTCCGCCATACAAACTGCCCACCAGACCACCGAAAATGCCGAGCGGCATCCCCCATGGCAATGCAACCTGAGGTAATCGTTCAGGCTTTATTATTAGCTGGTAAACCACATAGGCGAGAATGAACACACCGAGAAAATGGGTGAGATTCTGATCATTGATATCCGCTAGTATAAAGGCGCCGATGGCCAGCCCAATCGTGACGCTGGGAACCAACCAGCGCAATTCCGGCCAGTGCATTTCCCTGAAGTCATAGGCTCCCAGCAGCATGGAACCGAGCAGATCCAGCAGCAGCACCACCGGCACCACTTCTTTTATGGGGAAAATAAGCGTCAGCAAAGCCACCGAAATGAGTCCGGAACCAAAACCAATCGCCGCACGGACGTAAAAGGCGACCAGAGTAATCCCTCCAGCGATGGCCCAGAGCATCGGATTTTGGATCAAGGTGGTGTAGGACAGAGTAGCATGCGTAATCATAGCGGCCAGTCTATATGATTTATCAACCATATGTCACCGTTGATTGCTGAAGACCGGGTTAGGTACATTATAAAATCGTAATGCCTTTTATTCTCCGATAACGAACGCTGCGAGGCAGATATTTACGTGCATTTCGGCTATCCATCATGCGTTGATAAACAGATCGGGTCTATTCGTTTGATTGGACAGGATCAGTTATATTTTTATTGCTATCTGACGCCTGACCGATTAAGCACAGGCTTTTTGCCTGAAGAAATGGCTGTATTACCCCGCCTACGCGACCATCCTGAAACATCCATCGGCCAAACACCAAAATCCGGGTAATAATAGCCGCCATTCAAAAAGGCCTGGTTTTGAGTTTGCTGCTCTGCAGCCAGCAAATTCTGCTGCTGCGCAATCAGCAATTGTTGCTGCTGCACTAATAAAGTCTGCTGTTGCGACTTCTGCTCTTCAAGTCGACGCGACTTTTCCTTGGCCTGTTTCTCCTGCTTCAAACGCTGTTCCTGCAGATATTGCAAACGCTTGCGTTGGTCCGCCGCTTGCAACAAATGATATCCCAATGCTTCCTGCTTTATAAATTGCGGGCTTTGATGCAAACTGGATAAACGATCAAAGTCGGCATCCCGCCTAGCTTGCGCAGCATCCACTGTTTGCCTGAGAGCATGGAGCGTCTGTGCATCTGCGCCACCGGTCTTCCCGTCACGCAATTTCTGTCGGTCCAATTGCAGCAATTGCTGATCGACCTGATATTGCTGATCCAATTCATCGCTGGACTTCGCTTGCCGTATGGCTGCGCGCTGTTGAACCGCCGCAATCTCCGAGTTTGAACTTTGCGCCATAGAGGGATCGTCCGCCAACAAAAAAACAGACAGCACTACCGCTCCATTTTTCAGCCACCGGTTTGCGGAACCCATAAATTTACCTTGCTCACGAATAATGTTTAAAATATAAACTCATCCCGGGCAAAAGTACAACGGTCGTTCATCCCCTCCTGATGCAAAGAGGGGATGCGGGCAATCGTTCAGTTATGGTCTGGTTGTCAAGTAGGCTGAAACGGCGCGTGCCTCGTCTCCCGTCAGGTTATACGCCACTGGAGACATCATCGCTCCCATTCCGGCGTTACGGTCGGTCGTATGCTTGAATACGCTTAATTGTTTCAGGATGTAATCCTGTTGCTGCGATGCGATACGGGGAAATCCATCGTGACCATAACCGTTCGGACCGTGGCACGAGGCACAGGCCGGCACGTTGTTTGCCGGAACTCCCTGATGGAAAATCTTGTCTCCTTCGGCAACCAGGGCCATATCGCTTGTTTGCCCAGGGATCGGGGTTTGGCCTTTATAATATTGAGCCAGTTCACTGATCTGTTTGTCGGTAAGGTTGCGGGCCAGTCCCCACATGTATTTGTATCCCATGATGTCGCTGCGCGTATGCGAGCGGAACTCTTTAAGCTGTTCGGTCAGATACATGGGTTGCTGTCCCGCCAGGCGCGGAAAAATCGGGTTGGTGGAATTGCCACCAGCGCCATGGCAGATGGCACACACCTGCTCAGCCAGAGTCCGACCCGAAACGCTTGGATCGTTCAAATCCCGGATTGATTCGGTGTTGGATTTCAGGGTGCTGCACCCTGTTGCCAAAGTCACGATTCCAAGCGCGACCAAAAGAATTGTTTTCTTCATCGTAATTCTCCCAATGCAATTAATTTTCGGATCGCGTAATGAGGGCGATCCGAGCGTTTGTTAAAATGCGGTCCAGGCGTACAGGAAGGTCGTGTCGTTTTGCGAAGCGGCCGCCGTCGTACCGTTGAACTTACCGAAGAGCGTGTACTGGAGGCCAATTCGAACATTGCGCACCGGCATGAAAAAGATTTCCGGCGTCCATCCCTCGGATCCCAGATCCGATTGCGCCGCATAAGCATTGGCAACATTGTTGGCGGTGTTGCTTGTGTTAAAGTAAGACAAGGCCGTTCCGTAATGCGCGTCATAAGTATAGGAAGCCTTGGCCTGGAAAGCATTCATGCTGTCCGACAAACCGCCGTTGCCGTAAAAAACCTGTTCGTTGGCATCTTCCATCTCGACTGTGACCACATTCGGATCGGAAATATATTGGTACTGAAAATCGACCATATTGTCGCGATGTTCGTCAACGGGTCCGCCTACGTTGCCAAAGAAGCCGCCGCCTGGGATTTGTGCGCCGGATTCAAAGACATTGGCGTCGAGGAATGTGTAGCCTATCATAGCGTTGCTCGATCCCCAGTCATGCGTCAGCGCTACGCGCATATAAGGATTCGCGCCTTGAACGTAGGTCTGTTGCCCATTGTAATTGTGTGTCAGGAAGGAAAAGACTCCGTCGCCCGTGCGATACGCCGCCAGGTCCACATACAGCGTTTTATTCCAGTATGCGTAGGCTCCCGCCCCAACGACAGACTGCCCCAGTTGTTGGGACAGCAGCATAGGCAACAAAGCCGAACCTGTGCCCACTGCACCCGGGACCACGCCATAGCCGTAAACGCCCGAACTGTTCCATACATCTTCGAAACCGGGATTATTATTGAAATCCAGTCCCAGGATCAGATCCGTCTGATCATTGATAATGTGGTTGGCGTAACGGATATCGGCGTTATTAGAGTACATCCTTCCTTCCTGATGGTTGTCTCCTGAATAATTGTTGAACGTATACTGTGCCATCATGCCTATGCTATCCGTCAATTTACCGCCGACAAACAGGCTGGCCTTGTCAAAAGATGGCGTGCCATCGTTCAGGGTATTTGTTCCACCGCCGCCTGCGGCAGGCACGGAAGTCGAAGCGAACGACATGGTTGCTGCAATGGGAAGCAACAATCGTTTACCGAGTGTGTAACCGGTCAGCTTGAACATACGACCATACGGCGTCAGTTCGGGAAACTTGCCGCCTGCGTGACAGGCCTGACAGTTTTGTCCGGTTTGTCGCGCAAACAGGGGCAGCGCCGAGGCGTCCATCGAGGCCGCGATGCCGGCTATTGCCAGCAGAGCTATCGTTATTCTTTGTATAACGAAACGCCAAAACGGCTTCCTGGATTTTATATCGAATTGAAACAAGTCGGTTTTTTTGAAAATCATGCTTTTCATGCTAACCCCCATACAGTTTAAAAAAACTTTACATACGTCAATGGCCCGGTTTAATTTGGCATTTCAAAGAAAAAAATCGTCTAATAATGAGACTAATTGATCTTTATATCATCATTAGTAGTTCATTATATAACCGGAAACAAAAAAAAACAATTTCACATTAATACGTTGTTTTTTGTCCACGACTGCAATCCATTCTTGCAGTCAATGAGGGCGAATGCCAAAGTTTCCTGCGCCAACAGGCCTGAACAACGATATCAAAATCACTCATTCAGCCGCAGCTGGTTAGCGAAATCCAATAATTCGTCATTTCAAACGTTCACTGCACCTGCAAACAATTCCTCCGGCAACGCCACTGCCGTGCCGAGCTTGGCGACGACGATGCCGGCGGCGCGATTCGCCCACGATACGGCGGTTTCAAGGTTCTCGCCGATCGCCATCATCGCACCGAGCGTGGCGATGACTGTATCGCCGGCGCCGCTTACGTCGAACACTTCACGTGCCACGGTT
>DAIETB010000183.1:0-2539 GCA_027345925.1 Sulfuriferula sp. | reverse complement strand
CTTCGGCTGTCGGCAACGAATGGGTGGGTGAGAGTGTGGTCATGGCAGCCTCCTGGAAACATCAAACAGCCTCATAGGATGGAGTATAACCGAAATAAACGAAAATTCGAAATGTCCGAAACCAATGCTGACTTAGGGTATGCCGTTATCGATGTTCAGCAAAGGATTACACTCAATCTGGAGTTTGTAGAGAATGCGTATTCATTGTCGGGAATGACCCAAGAGGCACGGTGAATATTTTCGGGATTTGGAACAAGGCGAAAAAGCAGTTTCTGGGACTGTTGACAAATCACAGTGAGTTGAGCGCGAACGAATTTCTGATTTGTACAAGATGGGTCTCAATTGCGCCCTAAAAACTGCCAGTTTTCAAAGATCGCAATGGATTGTTTGGAGAATGTCCATCCAGTCCAACTCCAGAAATTGCAGTCCGACAGAACCCGGCGTTTGCGCCGATAAGCAAGCTTCGGTCTGCGGGCAAGGAAATAGGGAGTAGCGTCCATTTTTTCCTTTTGTCTGCTCCGTGGCTTCTACAATTTATGAAGTGAAGGTCAGTAAGATGCTTGCTTGTGCGCGGAAACAGGTAAAATGCAGTAAGTGAAAGCGCATGATACGCTTTCGGTCCGGTTGAGGATAATGACTACAATGCGTATTCTAGGTATAGACCCCGGTTTGCGGATGACGGGTTTCGGTGTCATCGACTGGATAGCCAACCGTCCGGTTTACATCAGCAGCGGTTGTATCAAAAGCGGCGAGGGCGAGTTGCCGCAACGCCTGGGAGTGATATTATCGTGTCTGGGGGAAGTGATCGCCTTGCATCGTCCAGAGCAGGTTGCGATTGAAAAAGTGTTCGTCAACGTCAATCCCCAATCGACTTTATTGCTCGGGCAGGCTCGCGGCGCGGCAATTTGCGCGGCGGTGCTGCAATGCTTGCCGGTAGCGGAATATACCGCCTTGCAGGTCAAGCAGGCGGTAGTCGGCAACGGTCATGCTGCCAAGGAGCAGGTGCAGGAAATGGTGAAGCGCTTATTGAATCTGGCTGCCGTTCCTTCCAGCGATGCCGCCGATGCGCTGGCTTGCGCCATTTGCCACGCGCACGGCGGCCAGGGGCTGGGCGCATTGGCGACGGCGGGTTATCGGGTCAGGAATGGCAGGCTGATTTGAACATCTCATTACAGATAGCGGAAGGTACGGATTGATAGGTAAAATTAGCGGCACCCTGATCGAAAAGCACCCCCCACAGATTCTGGTCGATGTTGCGGGTGTCGCGTACGAAATCGATGTGCCGATGAGCACGTTTTATCATTTGCCGGCACTGGGGCAGCCGGTCGGTTTGTATACGCATTTCGTCGTGCGTGAAGATGCACAGTTGTTATACGGTTTCGCCACCCAGACCGAGCGGGTGACGTTTCGCCAGTTGATTAAAATTACCGGCGTCGGCGCAAAAATGGCGCTGGCCTTGCTCTCGGGTCTCGATACCGCCGAATTGGCGTACGCCGTCGCGTCGCAAAATGTCGCGCAGCTGACCAAAATCCCCGGCATAGGCAAAAAAACCGCCGAGCGCCTGCTGCTCGAACTCAAAGGCAAATTGATCGACGTGCCCGTTGCCGGTACGCGCCCTGTGCCGGTCAGCGCTGGCGATGATGTGCTCAACGCCTTGCTGGCGCTGGGTTACAACGAGCGCGAAGCGGCTGCTGCGGTGCGCCAGGGCGTAGTCGGTGCAAGCGTGGAAGACGGTATCCGTTCTGCGCTGAAGTGGCTGTCGAAATCGTGATGAGACATAGCACATGATAGAAATAGATCGCCTGATCGCTCCCGCCGCGCAAAATTCGGTCGAAGAACAGATCGAACGCGCTTTGCGGCCGAAGATGCTGGCCGAATACGTCGGTCAGGAAAAAGTCCGCGATCAATTGTCCATATTCATCGAAGCGGCGCGCAAGCGCAATGAGGCGCTGGATCACGTGCTGCTGTTCGGGCCGCCCGGTCTGGGTAAAACTACGCTGGCGCATATCGTGGCGCGCGAGATGGGGGTGAATCTGCGCCAGACATCCGGTCCGGTGCTGGAACGCGCCGGCGATCTGGCCGCCTTATTAACCAATCTGGAGCCGAACGACGTTCTGTTTATCGACGAAATCCACCGGCTGAGCCCGGTAGTGGAAGAAATCCTGTATCCCGCGCTGGAAGATTTCCAGCTCGATATCATGATCGGCGAAGGGCCGTCGGCGCGGTCGGTCAAACTCGATCTGCCGCCGTTCACGCTGATCGGCGCGACGACGCGGGCAGGCATGCTGACCAATCCTTTGCTCGATCGCTTCGGTATCGTGGCGCGACTGGAGTTTTACAGCGCGGAAGAATTGACGCGCATCGTGCAGCGTTCGGCATTATTGCTTAAAATGACGATGGCCGACGAAGGCGCGTTCGAAATCGCCCGCCGTTCCCGGGGGACGCCGCGTATTTCCAACCGGCTGTTGCGCCGCGTCCGCGATTACGCCGAAGTGCGCGCTGACGGGGTTGTCACCCGCACGGTGGCGGACGATGCCTT
>DAIETB010000163.1:0-7878 GCA_027345925.1 Sulfuriferula sp. | reverse complement strand
AAACCGAGTCATAGCAGTCATCAACCAGAAAGGCGGTTCCGGAAAAACCACTCTGGCGCTGAATTTGTCTGCAGGTTTGGCGTTGCGCGGTTCTGTCCATCTGGTCGATGCCGATCCGCAACGATCGATTACCCAATGGGTGGGGATGGGTGGGGACGATTCCGGTCTGCCGACAGTCACGCAACTGGACCGTGATCCGGAAATGGAGCTCGGTGCCTTGACGCGCCAGAATCGTTATGTGGTAGTGGATTGCCCCCCTACCGTACAGAGCGAGGTTGTGGCTCTGGTCATGCGCAAGGCGCATCTGGTGTTGATTCCGGTACTGCCGTCTCCGATCGATCTTTGGGCCAGCGTGAACATGGCGGTTACGGTGAATGAAGCCAGACAGTACAATCCAGGATTACGCGCTTGTCTAGTGCTGAATCAACTGGAAGCGCGCAACGCGCTGTCGCGCGAAATGCGGGAAGCAGTGGCGGAATTTGATGTGCCAGTACTGATTGCCGGGATGCAGCGGCGTGCTGCTTATCGTAGTGCTGCCGTCGAAGGCCGGAGCGTCTACGGCATGGGTAAACGCGGCCAACAGGCTGTGTCGGATATCGAAGCGATCATTAAGGAGGTTTTATGTCTGTAAAGAAAATCGGATCAAAACTTGCGCAAGGCGTGCGCCAGGTAAAAGCACAACAGGTCTCGGCTTTGGTAGAGGCGTTGGAAACCCGAATGCCATCACCGGCTTCCCCGGCCCCATCGCCTGCAACCATTGCTAAACCTGCAGCGCGTGCCTCATCCACGCCGGGTGCTGCTAAAACTGTAAAATCCGTCAAATCCGTCGCACCCGCAAGGACTGCGCCTGGCATGGACAAGCCTGTGGCTGTCCGGGCCGTGCTCAAGCCCGCCCCCATCGATGCCCATTTATCCGAAATGGGGCATCCAACCCGCGTCTGGCCTGATTAACAAACTTGTTGCGAGCTTACAGCAGATTTGCGGCAGGACATAATTTACTGCTGATTAAGGAAATTAAATGAATGACGTGATTAGTCAATACCGGATCGAACATGAACCGTACTACCGTCCGATTGCAGATGAAATATCTCTGTATGAAGCAGCGTACTCGGTACGGATGCCGATGATGCTAAAAGGTCCGACCGGCTGCGGTAAAAGCCGTTTTGTCGAACACATGGCCTGGAAACTTGGCAGACCGCTGATTACCGTGGCCTGCAACGAAGACATGACTGCTTCTGACCTGGTCGGACGTTTCCTGCTCGATGCCAGCGGCACTCGTTGGCAGGACGGTCCTCTGGCCATAGCTGCGCGCTACGGTGCGATCTGTTACCTCGACGAAGTGGTTGAAGCACGTCAGGATACAACCGTAGTAATCCATCCGCTGACCGATAACCGTCGCGTATTGCCGCTGGAAAAAAAAGGCGAACTGATTACTGCGCATCCTGATTTTCAATTGGTAATTTCCTATAACCCGGGTTACCAGTCGTTGATGAAAGATTTGAAGCAATCTACCAAACAGCGATTTGGCGCACTGGACTTTAATTATCCCGCTCACGATATCGAAACCGAAATTGTTTCTCATGAAACCGGAGTAAGCGCGGAAGTTTCCGGCAAGCTGGTGTCAATCGCCGAACGTGCGCGTAACCTCAAGGGTCACGGTCTCGATGAAGGTATTTCCACCCGCATGCTGATTTACGCCGGCAGCCTGATTTCAAGCGGTGTCGATCCTTTGGCGGCTTGTCGTATGACGCTGGTACGCCCGATCACCGACGATCCCGATATGCGCGACGCGCTGGACGCTGCAGTAAGTACTTTTTTTTAAAACCTGTCGTGTAATGTGAGTTAACCGCAGACGTAGCTTGCACAGGGCCGCGCGGCGTAATCTAGCTGAGGATTGCGAGCGGATATCAGGCCACAATACAAGCATCGGAGTAGACAGATGACGGTCGAACTTGAAAAATACCAGGATATATTGGAAGAATTGGGAGAGCATGCCAGCGAAGTGTTGCGTGCTTCCTGGGGCGAAGCGGCGCGTGTCTTCAGCCCGCGTGGACTGGAAAATTACTATCTGCAGGGCGCAACCGGATTAAAATCGCTCGGACGAGGCACCGATTTGGTAGTGTCGTTTCTCGAGAGCGCGCCGGCGGTAGCGCACGAGCTGGGTGAAGACGCGGTGAGCGATCTGATTGCTACCGCTATCAAGATGTATTCCAAAACCAGCGCTACGGTCATAGCGCTGATTTTTTCCACCGCTCCGGTAGCGGCTGCGCGGCTGGGCGATCCTGAATTGTTTCGGGGTTACCTGCATCTGCTGGACACGCTGCTGGCGCAAGCGCCGCGCGGGGTACGTCCAATGCTGGACCACCTCGGCACCCTCCTGGGTCAGCTCACTTTGGGTGGTTTGCGGCGGTGGGCATTGTGGGGCGCACAGGCACACAAAAACAGTTTCGATGACCAGCTCAAGTATTTCAGTCTGGAAAGTCCGGAATCTATCGGCGTTCTGCAACGAGAACGCAAGGGTACGCTTTTTATCGACGTTCAGCGACGTATAGGGATGTATTTGCGCGCTTTGTGGGGGCGTGATTTTTTCATGCGTCCTACCAGCGGCGACTTCGAGCGGCGCGAAGGCTACCGGCCATCGATTGATGGTTACATCATACATTTGCCCGATGCATACGATGATTTTGTAATCGCTGCCCCAGCGGGTGAAGAAATCCGTATTCCCGGCATCGAACTATATCGCGCCAGCGCCGCTCATGCGGCCTGTCATCAGGTATATACGACGGTTCAATTCGACAGTGCCGGGCTCAGTGCATTGCAAATGACGCTAGTAGGGCTGATCGAGGACGCGCGCATAGAAGCACTGGCGCAGGCGAAGTTTCCGGGTCTCAAACAGATATGGCTGTCGCTGCATACGGTTACGCCGCAATCTGGCGACGCGGCACCGATACTGATGGCGCGACTCGCACGCGCTTTGCTGGACGAAAATTACCGCGATGATCATCCTTGGGTGCAGCTCGGTCTTCGCTTGTTCGCAGAGCAACAGGCGGAGTCCGATGTGACCCGCTGGGTGCGCGATACAGGCGTGCAACTGGCGGATGAAATGCTGGCATTGGGAGTCAATTACAGCCAGACCCGAGACGTGGTCGATATTCCTTATCGCGACGACAATCGCTATATGTGGGAATTCGAGACCGTGCGTGAAACAGGCCAGGAGATCCTAGGTGCCTCCCGTCAGCAAATCCGCAAATACGTCAGTGTAATGGAAATGATCAACACGATAGACGTACCCGGAGCTGGCGACGATGCCAACGAAATCTGGGTCTTGTCCACCGAATTTTTTCGGGATGAGGAAGCTACCAGCCTGAACCAGCAGGAAGGTCGCGAGCCGCCGCCGGACCCGTACCATTATCCAGAGTGGGATTACCAGATGCAGCTGGATCGGCCTGACTGGTGCACCGTGCTGGAAAAACGCGCCAAGCCGGGAGACGTGGAAATAATTTCGGATATACTGGTCAAACATAAACCGATTATAGGCCGCCTCAAGCGCATGATAGAAGCCATGCAGCCGCAAGGCGTACAGCGTCTGCGCAAGCAGGAGGATGGTGACGAGATCGATCTGAATGCCGCAGTGCGTGCTTTGATCGAAATCCGCATGGGCGAGCAGCCCGATCCGCGCATCATGATGCGGAATATACGCAAGGTGCGTGATCTTTCTGTTCTTCTGCT
Source organism: Sulfuriferula sp. (assembly GCA_027345925.1). GTDB lineage: Bacteria > Pseudomonadota > Gammaproteobacteria > Burkholderiales > Sulfuriferulaceae > Sulfuriferula. The sequence continues at coordinate 4,149 of DAIETB010000163.1, read as the reverse complement.
GATCGATATGTCCGAATCAACCAACGATACTGTGCTGGGCTCGGAGAGCACGGTGCTGCAACTGGCGCGCGAGGCTACCGTGCTGCTGGCAGATGCGCTTGACAAAATCGGCGATCCTTTCGCTATACATGGCTTCGATTCCAATGGTCGTCACGATGTGGAATATTTTCGTTATAAGGATTTTAATATGAATTATAACGATAAGGTCAAGTCGCGTCTTGCCGGCATGACCGGGCAATTGTCTACGCGTATGGGCGCGGCCATGCGTCATGCAGGCTCGCTTCTCAAACGACAGCCCAGCAACAAGAAACTGTTGCTGGTAGTTACCGATGGCGAACCTGCCGACAATGACGTTCGAGATCCCCAATATTTACGGTTCGACGCCAAAAAAGCAGTGGAAGAATTGACGCGCAATGGCATCTCTACCTATTGCCTGAGTCTAGATCCAAGAGCGGACCAGTATGTCTCGCGTATATTCGGCGCCAGGAATTATATGGTAGTCGATCATATCCAAAGACTGCCTGAAAAACTGCCCTTACTCTATATGGGTCTTACGCGATGATAAGTGTGTAGTCCAGCGAATTTTCAGATCTAAAATCGCTGGACCAGCTAGCATCATGAATTTAAGGAGAAATTAACATGCCCTTGGTAAACATGTCAGATATGCTGCAACATGCCTATCATCATGGATATGCAGTGGGCGCATTTGGGGTGGCAGGTTGGGATATTCTTGAAGGTGTGGTCGGTGCTGCGGAGTCCATGCGTGCTCCAATTATTCTCAGCGTATCGAAATCTTATCCCGGAACTCACGGCATCGAATCTCTTGCGCGCGGCGTGATTGAAATGGGGCAGCGCGCCACTATTCCTGTAGCGTTCCAGGTCGAAGTGGACGACAATTTCCAGGCCGCGGCTGCGGCGATCGATGTAGGTTGCGATGGGGTCGTTTTCAACGCGTCTTCGCATCCGCTGCCGGATAATGTCAAATTGACTCAAAAGGTCGTGGCTTTGGCGGCTAGCCGCGGGGTGCTTGTAGTGGGGCAAGTTGGTCAGCTTGAGAATGGAGCCGCCGGCGAGGCCGCAGAACCAACAGTCAACTGCGCTACATCTTCGCTGGAAGCTAAATATTACGTCGAGCATACCGGCGTGAATTGTTTGGCGGTGTCGGTTAGTCGTATCAGCAATAGCGTCGGCGGAAATAAATATGATTTTACCCGGCTCTCGAAAATCAATCAGGCTGTGGGTATTCCACTCGGTATTCACGGCAGTGCAGGCTTCACCGACGACCAATTCCGTCGTATGATCGGTTTCGGAGCGGCCAAAATCAATTACAGCTCGGTACTGCTTGATGTCGCAGCGCGCAGGATCCGCGAAAATGCGCTGGCTGGAGTGCAGGGTTATGCAGCAACGATGGAAGGGGTGAGCGATGCGGAGCGCCTCGAAGTTGAGCGCTGTATCCGGGTATGGGGCGGCGGGGGACGGGCGGCGGAAGTGCTTTTGCAATGCCGGTTACGGGACCCAGCCTCGGCAAATTCGCCTGGCGATAGCGATCCCGGCGCGTCAGATGGCAGGACGGGAAAAATGAAGGTTGTTCCCGGTTGATCCTTGTAATGAGATCCCTAGTTTGACGCAGATCGTACCATAATGACAGTGGGCCGTCGAACGGCGGTCAGGGGGTAAGTCATTATATTAATCATTAACCAGAATTTAATATATTTACAGTGATGCTTTACTATGATTTAATTACTTTATATGGCTATTTTGCATGCGACATTGCATCAACTTAAAATCTTCGACGCCGTAGCCCGGCATATGAGCTTTGCTCGCGCCGCAGAAGAGTTGTATTTGACGCCGCCTGCTTTATCCATACAAGTCAAGCAATTGGCCGAGATTATCGGTCAACCGCTGTTCGCGCAGATAGGCAAGAAAATCTCTCTTACCGCTGCGGGTGAGCTTTCGTGGGCTACCTGTCAGGATGTGCTCAATCGACTCGATCAGCTAACCCAGGAATTGGCCGCGCTCCAAGGGCTGGAAAAGGGCACTCTCAAGCTCGCTACGCTCGCAACGGTCAAGTATTTCATTCCCCGATTATTGGGGGATTTCTGTACGAAACATCCCGGTATCGACACTGTCCTGTTTATGGGCAACAGGGAATCCCTGCTCGAGCGTTTAGCGCGCAATCAGGATGACCTCTATATACTGGGGCAACCGCCTGAACATATGAATGTGGTTTCGGAGCCATTCGCCGATAATCTTCTGGTTGTAGTATCCAGTCCGAGCCATCCGCTAGCAAAAGAAAAGGATATCGCTCCCTCGCGTTTGCGGGACGTTCCTTTCATCCTGCGCGAAGCGGGTTCCGGTACGCGACTGGCTTTCGAGAAATTTCTCGAACCGTACGGAGTAGTTCTCAAGGCGCGCATGGAACTTGGAAGTAACGAAGCCATCAAGCAGGTTATAGCCGGAGGTCTGGGCGTGGCCGTGCTGTCTGCCAGTACGCTGCGCGCCGAACTGGCCAGCGGGGAGCTGACGATACTTGATATACGGGGTTTGCCGCTGGAACGGAAATGGCACATGGTTTATCCGGTGGGTAAGCAGCTTACCCCCGCCAGCAAAGCTTTTATGGAATATCTGTTTACTGCGGCAAATTTTCTCGATCTCCAGCAGTCGCATGCTGTCGCTACTTCCGTCGGCTATCAGCCTTCTTTGGAATAAGGTACGAGTTTGCGCTAGCCCAGGACGATAGGCCGTTTCAACAATAAGTTTAATAAACTGATCTTCAGTCGGCCGCAATTTGTTCCAGCAATTCCGACGCACTTTACGGGTTGCAGAAGCTGCAACGGCCTGCCGGAGCAGTCTTTTCCGGCCGCTCCATTGTCGCCTTATAACCGCATCTGACGCAGCGATGGATATCCGCCATAGTTTCAGAGGTCGGCATGCCGCAATCTTCGCAGGGTAGCCCCGAAATATGTTCCATCACCTGAAATCCGGGTGTATTGCAGACTGGGCATAAAGTGTCGAGTTTTAATGCGAGATTTCGTGTGGCCTGAGCGATTATTTCCATGCGCATGGGATTCATATGGGCTCGCATGTCGGTTTCCAGGAAGGCGCAATCGTTGTCCGCTTCGCTACAGGCCCAGCGAAAGGCGTCATGTAGTGTAGCCCAATCGGTAATACCTTTGCGGATGCGAGGATCGTCCTTATTCTGCGGACGCACCACCAGTCCGTGTCGGGGAAAACCCGACGTGCGGGCGAACGTATCAGCCTGTTCCCGATTCGCAGTGAGCAGATGGGCGAAGTTAGCTGTGCCGGAGGCGGTGCCGATGATTTCGATATCCAGCGTGTCGTCGATCCAGATTACCGTCTCGACATTCCAGGGCAGCATTCCGGTGTACGGATCCGGACCGAAGCTGCCTTCACTGGCAAGTCCGAGCGATAAATTAGCCAATTGCATACCGATGCGCGCTTTTTCTCTCGCGGCATCTATTTGCGAGCCTGAACGCGGAATGTTACGGGTGAATGTGCCCAGCAGGTCGGTATCGAAACCGGTTACCAGCGCTATCTTGCAGTCGACGGCCGCTGTCAGAATGGGGGTGATGACTTGTTCCTTGCCGTGCCGGGTGAGCAAGGCAACGGTAGAGCCCCTGTAAATCCCGGATTTTCTGAAATTCATCTGCGGTCGGGATTTGGATGAGGGCCTGCGCCGACAATCATCGGCAATATCACGACATTCGTTGCCATTGTTTGTTCTTGCTGAGTTGGTAGATGTTGCGATCTTCGTCGTCGATTTGAAAGAGATATAACCAACGGTTTTCGACCAGTTCGCGGACAAGTTCGTGTTTGGCGATGACACGATCGATCTCTGGTTTAGGCGCCTGAAGGAAGACGTTCAGTCTCAAGGGTTCGTGTATCCATCGTTCGCCGTTATTGAGCGATTGCAACGGGAGCCCGACGCGAAGATCGCCGCCGTTTCCTTCCAGTATCCCGATCGAACCGCCTACAATATTGTGCAGTACCTTATTGCCGCTGCCGAATCTTTTGTTATCGACAACAGACCCGTAATACTGCATATTGATCCAGTTGGCGACCACCATGGGTGCTGTCATGATCAGCTCCAGAACGCTGAACCCTTCATCTTCTCGCCATTCATAGTCA
>DAIETB010000151.1:0-6363 GCA_027345925.1 Sulfuriferula sp. | reverse complement strand
ATTCGGTGTTAGCGAGCGCCGCGACCATCGTTTCGGTCGTGGGATGGCTGGAGCCCTCGGAAAACGCCGAGATGCAGGTGTCGATAACGGTAGCGCCTGCTTCGACCGCCTTGAGATGCGCCATGCTGGCGAGTCCGGACGTCGCATGGCTATGATTGTGCACGGGCAGGCCGGTAGCGGCACGTATGCTTTTCACCAGATCGTACGCGACGCCTGGAGTCAGCAGGCCCGCCATGTCCTTGATCGCGATCGTGTCGCAGCCCAGCTCGGCAAAGCCTTTCGCAAGCGCGACAAAATGAGGAATGTCGTGCACAGGGCTGGTTGTATAAGCAATGGCGCCCTGAGCGTGTTTGCCGGCTTTTTTGATGGCTTCGATCGACACGCGCATATTGCGCAGATCGTTCATGGCATCGAAGACGCGGAACACGTCTACGCCATTATCGGCCGATTTTTGTATGAACGCGCGTACCACGTCGTCCGCATAATGCCGATATCCCAGCAAATTCTGGCCGCGCAGCAACATCTGGATGGGCGTATTGGGCAGCGCTTTGCGCAGTTTGGCCAGTCTTTCCCACGGGTCTTCTTTGAGGAAGCGCACGCAGGCGTCGAACGTGGCACCGCCCCAGGCTTCCAGCGACCAAAATCCGATATTATCGAGTTTGGCGCAAATAGGAAGCATATGTTCGGTGCGCATGCGTGTTGCGATCAGGGATTGATGGCCGTCACGCAGCACTAGGTCGGTAATAAATACGTTTGGCATAATCGATACAGTCTAAAAATAAGCTAAGGGCAAGCCCTGATTACAATCCGTTATGAGCGGCGATTGCGGCTGCAATAGCGGCAGCCAGCATTTCCGGCGGCTGACCAACGTTATAGTTTATCAGGTCGGCATGGGTTTCGACGAATGACGTATCGAAGTGACCGCTGCGAAAATCTTCATTACCCAGAATTTCCAGATAATACGGAATAGTCGTTTTAACGCCGTATACCGTCATGTCGTTCAAGGCACGGCGACTGCGGTCGATAACGCTGTCCCAGGTCAGATTCCATACCGTCAGTTTGGCGCACATGGAATCGTAATAAGGCGGAATAACGTAACCCGTATACATGGCGGCATCGGTGCGAACGCCGGGGCCACCGGGCGCATAATAGCGGGTAATCCGGCCGAAACTGGGCAGAAACCCGTTTTTAGGGTCTTCGGCGTTGATGCGAAATTCCATGGCGTAGCCGCGGTATTGTATCTCTTCCTGCTTATATTGCAACGGCAAACCGCTGGCGACCCGGATTTGTTCCTGTACGATATCGACGCCGGTGATCGCTTCGGTAATCGTATGTTCTACTTGAAGACGGGTGTTCATTTCCATGAAATAAAACTGATTATTTTCGTCGAGCAGGAATTCGACCGTACCGGCATTGACGTATTTTACCGCTTTGGCGGCATTGACTGCGAGTTTGCCGATATATTGGCGCTGAGCTTCGGTCAATTGAGGCGAGGGAGCGATTTCTATCAGTTTCTGGTTGCGGCGCTGGATAGAGCAGTCTCGTTCGAACAGATGGATGACGTTGCCCTGATTGTCGGCAAGAATCTGGACTTCGATATGTTTCGGATTTACGACGCATTTTTCCAGGAATATTTCCGGCTTGCCGAACGCTTTGCTCGCCTCCGATACGACACGGTCGTAGTTTTTTAACAGTTCGGTTTCCGAGTCGCATCGTCGGATTCCCCGGCCACCGCCGCCGTTGGTGGCTTTGAGCATGACCGGATAACCGATTTTTTCGGCAAGCGTACGTGCTTTTTCCAGGTTTTCCAGATTGTGTTCGCTGCCGGGAATAACCGGAATCCCCGCTTTGATCATGGCTTTGCGCGCTTCGATCTTATCCCCCATCATGCGTATAACCTTGGCGTCCGGGCCGATAAAACGGATGCCCCGGCGTGCGCAAATCTCCGCCAGATTAGGGTTCTCGGACAAGAATCCGTATCCGGGATGTAATGCATCGCAACCGCTGGCCACGGCCAGATTGACGATATTATGGGCGTTTAAATAGCCTTGCACCGGATCGGAACCGATATTATAGGATTCGTCCGCTTTTTTGACGTGAAGCGCATGGCGATCCGCATCGGTATAAATAGCGACTGACGTAATACCGAGTTCCGCGCACGCGCGTACGATGCGCACGGCGATTTCGCCCCGGTTAGCTATAAGAATTTTCCTGATCACTCGCCCCAAGCCTTCTTTTTTGACAATACAAGTTTTAAATTATATCATGCTCGCCTTATCTCGCGACAGCCTTGAAGGATTCGGGCTGGTACGAAACCCCGTTCTTCGTCAGAGCCGGCGGATCTGTTTCCGGATTGGTCGGTGCGCGGGTAAATGTTCGATTCGATGTCGCACCGCCACGGTCAGGCAATTTCGTTATATAATAACGAAGTTTTGTCATTTCGATTCAAGTCTTGACTTGGCGGGCTGCAGTAACAGTCCTGTGCAGTAAAGTTAGTGCAGGCTTCTAATTAATGGCATGCATGATGATTGCGCCGTAACGATATTTTTGATTGGAGTAGTAAAATGGCTGTTCAGCAGAATAAAAAATCCCCTTCCAAGCGCGGCATGCATCGCGCTCACGATTTCCTGACCAATCCTCCGCTGGCGATCGAGCCGACCACCGGCGAAGTGCATCTGCGTCACCATATCAGCCCTAACGGATTTTATCGGGGTCGTAAGGTTGTTGCCACCAAAGGCGACTAATGCGGTGTCGTATTTCGTGATCGAGTAGGCCGCAAGAAGCGTTTCTTGCGGCATTTTGTTTTTATCGCACACGAATTCCCAAAATGACTGAAAACGTAACGGTAGCAATCGATGCCATGGGCGGCGATCACGGCCCTAAGGTGACTGTTCCCGCGGCTCTGAAATGCCTGGCCCGGGATCCGGGCCTGACTATCGTTCTGGTCGGTCTGAGCGAACAGATAGAGACGCAGTTGCACGTCCATCATGTCAAGGATCATCCCCGTTTGCGCGTCAAACATGCGACCGAAGTGGTCGGCATGGACGATTCGCCCGCGCTGGCCATGCGTAACAAAAAAGATTCCTCGATGCGCGTGGCGATCGACCTGGTTAAAAAAGGCGAGGCGGGCGCTTGCGTGTCGGCCGGTAATACTGGGGCCTTGATGGCGACGGCGCGTTTTGTGCTGAAAATGCTGCCTGGAATCGAGCGTCCCGCTATCGCCAGCGAACTGCCTACGACCAAAGGCCGTACTTTCATGCTCGACCTGGGTGCGAATGTGGATTGCACACCCGAACATTTGCTCCAGTTCGGTATCATGGGAGCCATTCTGGTCGCAGCTCTCGACGGATGCGATGCGCCCAGCGTCGGCCTGCTCAATATCGGCGAAGAAGAAATCAAGGGTAACGAAATCGTCAAACAGGCTGCCGATCTGCTGCGCCAGAGCGGACTGAATTTCTATGGCAATATCGAAGGCGACGATATATATAAAGGCACGACCGATGTCGTCGTCTGCGACGGTTTTGTCGGCAACGTAGCGCTGAAAACTTCCGAAGGCCTGGCCAAAATGGTTTCCACCATGCTGCGGGAAGAATTCAACCGCAACTGGCTGACGAAACTGGCCGGTCTGATTGCGTTGCCGGTCTTGCAGGCCTTTAAAAAACGGGTCGACCCGCGGCGCTATAATGGCGCTACATTGCTGGGTTTGCGCGGAGTGGTAGTTAAAAGTCACGGTGGCGCCGACCGGTTTTCGTTCGAAAATGCCATACAACGCGCGGTCAGGGAAGTGCGTAACGATGTGCAGCAGCGTATTACTGAAAAAATAGCGTTATTACAAAAGGATGCTGCTTAATGTATTCGCGGATACAAGGGACTGGCAGTTACTTGCCGTCTCGCATTATGACCAATCATGAATTGGCCGAACAGGTGGAAACCAGTCACGACTGGATAGTGGAACGCACGGGAATATATCAGCGGCACATCGCCGCCGCAAACGAAAATAGCAGCGATCTTGCGCTTGCCGCTGCTTTGCGGGCAATTACGGCCGCAGGCGTCGAAGCCGATGGAATCGATTTGATCGTGGTAGCTACGACGACACCGGATCTGGTGTTTCCGAGTACGGCATGCTTGCTGCAGCAGAAACTGGGCGTAGCCAACGGTTGTCCGGCGTTCGATGTGCAGGCAGTATGCAGCGGGTTTGTCTATGCCTTGTCTATTGCCGATAATTTCATCCGAGCCGGTCAGGCCAAATGCGCATTGGTGGTGGGAACTGAAACTTTGTCGCGCATTACCGACTGGAGCGACCGGAGTAATTGCATCTTGTGGGGCGACGGTGCCGGCGCAGTCATTCTGACCGCCAGCGAAGCGCCGGGCGTGATTTCCACCCATTTGCACGCCGACGGCCGCTACCGCGATTTACTGTGCGTCAACGGTGGCGTATCGGCAGGCGTCGATGGCGCGTATGCCATGCAAATGCAGGGCAGCGCCGTATTTAAAATCGCCGTCAAAACGCTGGATGCGATCGTGGACGAAACGCTGGCGGCCAATAATCTGCAGAAATCCGATATTAACTGGCTGGTGCCGCATCAGGCCAATATACGCATTATTCAGGCCACAGCTAAAAAGCTGGGGATGAGCATGGACAATGTCGTGGTGACGGTCGACAAACACGCGAACACTTCGGCCGCATCGATTCCGCTAGCGCTCGACACCGCAGTGCGCGACGGCCGTATCAAAACCGGCGACGTAGTGCTGATGGAAGCGTTCGGCGGCGGTTTTACCTGGGGCTCGGTGCTGTTGAAATGGGCATGACGATTGCAAGTAAAGAAATTTGTAAAATAAAGAAAATCGTATGAAATTTGCCTTTTTGTTTCCCGGACAGGGTTCGCAGTCTTTGGGGATGATGCAGGATCTGGGCGCGCTGGACGTAGTGCGCGAGACATTTTCCGAAGCGTCGGAGATATTGGATCAGGATTTATGGACGCTGGTTAACGACGGGCCGGCCGAACTGCTGAATCAGACCGCCAATACGCAGCCTTTGATGCTGACGGCGGGTATTGCTGCGTTCCGGGCGTGGCTGGCGGAGAGCGACTGCATGCCCGATACGATGGCAGGGCATAGTCTGGGAGAATATACGGCATTGGTGGCGGCAGGCGCTATCGATTTTGCCGACGCCTTGCGGCTGGTACGCTTGCGCGCCGAAGCCATGCAATCTGCGGTGGCTGACGGAGCCGGGGCCATGGCGGCGATTCTGGGGCTGGACGATGAAAGCGTATGCGCAGCTTGCGCCGAGGCGGCGCAGGACGAAATTCTGTCGGCAGTCAATTTCAATGCGCCGGGCCAGGTCGTTATTGCAGGGCATAAAGCAGCCGTCGAGCGCGGCATGCTCGCGGCGAAAGAACGGGGCGCCAGGCGCGCGCTTTTGCTTCCCGTATCCGTGCCCTCGCATTGCGCCTTGATGCGGCCTGCCGCAACTCGCCTGGCGGCCGCACTGAACGCGGTAGACATACGGAAGCCGCTCGTGCCCGTGCTGCATAACGCCGATGTGCAGACGCATCGCGAACCGGAGCAGATTCGCGAAGTGCTGGTCCGGCAACTGTATAGTCCTGTGCGATGGGTGGAAACGATCGTCACCATGGCAAACTCCGGTATTGTCCTGGCGGCGGAATGTGGCCCGGGCAAGGTTTTGGCGGGGCTAGGCAAGCGCATCGACGAACGTATGGCGACGTCGGCGCTGGTAAGTCGAGCTGCGATGGAAGAGTTCAAATTTTCGATAAAACGGGAGTAGACATGCCTGAACAAAGAATAGCATTGGTGACGGGAGCGACACGGGGCATAGGGCAGGCCATCGCGCTGGAACTGGGCAGCCGCGGCATCGCGGGCATCGGTACCGCAACTTCCGTTCAAGGAGCCGAAGCCATTACCGGTTATTTGCGGCAGGCAGGGCTGGACGGAGCAGGGATGGTTATGGACGTCACTCGCGCTGACAGCGTAGCCGCTGCGATTGCCGCCATACAGAACGATCGCGGCGAAATCGAAATTCTTGTCAACAATGCCGGCATCGTCAAGGACGATTTGTTGATGCGCATGAAAGATTCGGACTGGGACGAAGTGCTCGCTACCAATCTGACATCCGTGTTTCGTTTGTCGCGGGCGGTATTGCGCAGCATGATGAAAGCGCGTTACGGCCGCATCGTCAACATCAGTTCGGTAGTCGGTTCCATGGGTAACGCCGGACAGACCAATTATGCTGCGGCCAAAGCCGGAATGGCCGGGTTTTCCAAATCGCTGGCGCGCGAGGTCGGAAGCCGTAATATAACGGTGAACTGCGTGGCCCCGGGATTTATCGATACTGACATGACGCGA
>DAIETB010000074.1:0-4570 GCA_027345925.1 Sulfuriferula sp. | reverse complement strand
CGAAGACGAAGGGACGATAGTTCGTTGCTGACGAATTCAGGAGAAAGTTTGTATGATAGATGACATTAAAAAAACGACCGATCAGCGCATGCGCAAAAGTCTGGAATCGCTTAAGACCGATTTGGGCAAAGTCCGGACCGGCCGCGCCCATACCGGGATACTGGATCATGTCATGGTGGATTATTTCGGTAACCCGACTGCAATCAACCAAGTCGCGAACATTACGCTGATGGATGCGCGCACGATTGCGGTGCAGCCATGGGAAGCCAAACTGGCCGGTCCTATAGAAAAAGCCATACGCGATGCGGATCTGGGATTGAATCCCGCCAGTCAGGGCAATGTTATTCGCGTCCCGATGCCCGCATTGACCGAAGAGCGCCGCAGGGACTTGATCAAGGTGGTCAAAACCGAAGGCGAAAATGCCAAGGTAGCTATCCGTAACGTGCGTCGCGATGCCAATGAGCAACTGAAGAAATTGCTAAAGGATAAAGACATCAGTACCGATGACGAACGGCGTGCGCAAGACGAGATACAGAAATTAACCGATAAATTTATCGCCGAAGTGGAGAAAGCCCTGGTCACCAAAGAAGCTGATTTGATGGCCGTGTAATCTGTGAATATTTTTACTAGTTCTACCCAGGCCGTACCCGAAAATTTGTCCATACCGCGGCATATTGCCATTATCATGGATGGTAACGGCCGCTGGGCAAAAAAACGTTTCATGCCTCGTATCGCCGGTCATAAGCGCGGCGTCGAAATGATACGCGTAATGAGTCGGGCCTGCGCATTGCGTGGCGTCGATTACCTGACCTTGTTTGCGTTCAGTTCGGAAAACTGGCGCAGACCGGAAGAAGAAGTCTCTCTGCTGATGGACTTGTTCCGGTATGCGCTGGAACACGAAGTGCGTAGTTTACATAAAAATAACGTTCGCCTGAAAGTGATCGGCGATTTGTCGCGATTCGACCCCTCTTTGGAACAATTAATCCAGAACTCAGAGAATTTGACGGCAGAGAATACCGGTCTTACATTAACGATAGCCGCCAATTACGGTGGACGCTGGGATATATTGCATGCGGTAACCCGGTTGCTGACCCAGCGCCCTGAACTGGCGGGCCAGCCCTTGACCGAGCAGCAATTGGCTCCGTATCTGGCTATGCATTATGCGCCCGAACCTGATTTGTTTATTCGTACCGGAGGCGAACAGCGCATCAGTAATTTTTTACTGTGGCAACTCGCTTATTCGGAGCTTTATTTCACTCCCACACTATGGCCCGATTTTGACGCGGCCGCGCTCGATCTGGCGATCGCATCCTATCAGCAGCGCGAACGCAGATTTGGCCGCACCAGCGAACAGGTGGAAGTTTGCCGGACTTGAGATGATGAGAATAAATATAAACCATGCGATTGCGGGCGGAAAATTTTTAGCTGGTTCTAAACCACAATGCTTATAAAACGAATTATTACTGCTGCATTTTTATTGCTGGGTTTGTTGGTCAGTCTGTTTTGGTTGCCTAAAAACGCATGGGCTCTGGTGTTATTGCTTCCTTTAGCGGCAGGGGCCGGGGAATGGGCGAAATTATCGCGTTTGTCGACGATAAATACGGTTTTATATATCTTGGCGAATATCGCTTTTGCTATTGTCGTATATCGTTACAGTTTGTCCGTGTGGCTATATCTCGCAGCGTTGTTGTTATGGCTGATTATCGTGCCGATGTGGCTGGCGGTGGGTTGGCAGCTCAAATCGTTCTGGCTGCGGGCACCTCTGGGCCTCGTCGTTCTGGTGCCGGTGTGGATAGCGCTGGTGGAATTGCGCGATCGTGGACCGTGGTGGGTGTTGTTATTGATGGGGGTAGTCTGGATAGCCGATAGCGCGGCTTATTTTACCGGTCGACGGTTCGGAAAGCACAAGCTGGCGCCGAATATCAGTCCGGGTAAAACCTGGGAAGGCGTAGTCGGGGCGGTGTTTGGAGTGGCGGCCTATTGCATGATAGTACTTCTGGTATTGCGCAGCCCGGTTTTTAATCCGTATGCTTGGACGATACCCATTTTACTGTTGGGATTGCTGATGCTTTATCTCGGCATATTGGGCGATTTATTCGAATCGTGGATTAAACGCGTAGCGGCGGTCAAGGATAGCGGAACCTTGTTGCCGGGTCATGGCGGCGTGCTCGATCGCATCGATGCGCTTGCGGCGACTCTGCCGATTGCTGCGCTCATTTTGTTGCATGCAGACTGGTTTCAACAGATTTTATGACTACGGTAAAAAATTTAACCATATTGGGCGCTACCGGGACTATTGGTGAAAATACGCTTGATGTCGTCTCGCGTCATACCGGTCGATTCAGCGTATTCGCTTTAACTGCGAGTACGCAGCTGGAAAAACTCGCCGCGCAATGTCGCCAGTTTCAGCCCCGCTACGCGGTTGTGCTCGACGAACCAAGCGCTGTACGTTTGCGCCGTTTGTTGGCGCAGGACGGTCTGAAGACTGAAGTCCTGTCCGGTATCGCCTCTCTGGAACAAGTGGCTTCCATGCCGGAAGTTGACATGGTTATGGCGGCGATCGTCGGATCTGCCGGTTTGCGGCCCGCCATGGCTGCCGCTCACGCCGGCAAGAGGATATTGCTGGCAAACAAGGAAACGCTGGTTATGGCCGGAAGCCTGTTCATGCAGGCCGTGGCAAGCGGAGGCGCAGAACTGCTGCCGATAGACAGCGAGCATAATGCCATATTTCAGGCGTTGCCCCGGGAGTTTAGCGGCGATCTGACTGCAAGCGGAGTGCGCCGGATACTGCTGACCGCTTCTGGAGGGCCGTTCCGTACCACGCCCCTCGCGGAATTGCCGTTTGTGACGCCTGAGCAGGCGTGCGCGCATCCTAATTGGGTGATGGGGAAAAAAATTTCCGTCGATTCCGCGACCATGATGAATAAAGGGTTGGAGGTCATCGAGGCGCGCTGGTTGTTTAATGCGCAGCCGGACCAGATTGAAGTATTGATTCATCCGCAAAGCGTTGTTCATTCGATGGTGGATTATCTCGATGGTTCGGTGATCGCTCAACTCGGCAACCCCGACATGCGCACGCCGATCGCCTATGCTCTCGGATTTCCGGAGCGCATAGAATCCGGGGTGTCGGCACTGGATCTGACCGGACGCGCTCTGACCTTCGAAGCGCCCGATTACGAGCGTTTCCCATGCCTTAAGCTGGCATACGACGCGCTGGCGTACGGCGGTATGCTGCCGGCGGCGTTAAATGCCGCCAATGAAGAAGCGGTAGCGAAATATTTGTCCGGAGCGATAGGTTACAGCCGGATTGCCGCCGCCATTGAATATGCATTGAGCAAGGCGAGTTCAGGCGAACCCAACGGACTGGCCGATCTGGTCGAAGCCGACGAACAAGCGCGACGCGACGCCAGAGACTATCTGGACAAGCGGGCTGCCTGATGCATATATTGAGTACGTTACTCGCGTTTGCCGGTGCTTTAGGCATTCTGGTGACGATACATGAATTCGGCCATTATCTGGCTGCGCGCTGGGTAGGCGTGAAAGTGCTGCGATTTTCGGTCGGCTTCGGCAAGCCGCTGATAACGCGGCAGTGGGGCCGGGATAAGACGGCGTGGACGATCGCCTCGATCCCGTTGGGCGGTTATGTGAAAATGCTGGACGAACGCGAAGGGTCGGTGGCGGAGTCCGAAATCGGCAGAGCGTTTAACCGTCAGACGCCGATTGCCCGAATCGCCATTGTAGCTGCCGGCCCTCTTGCCAATATTTTGCTGGCCTTGTTATTGTACTGGGGCTTGTTTCTGCATGGTATTCCGGCAATCAAGCCAGTCCTGGCAGAGCCGCTTGCCGCTACTGCGGCAGCCGGTGCCGGTTTGCACAATGGCGATGAAATCCGCTCGATCGCCGGTGATCCGGTTCGCAGTTGGGCTGACGTCAACTGGGTTTTGTTGCGTCATATGCCATCGGCGCTACCGTTGCAGGTTAAACTGGCGGATGGGCGTTCCACCAGACTGGATATTGAAAACATTCATATCGGCGATGACAAATCCGACCTTGCAGAGCAGGCAGGATTAAGGATGTTCGAACCGCCGATGATGCCGCGGATCGGACAAATTTTGCCCGATAGCATAGCCGCACGCGCCGGCTTGCAAGTCGGAGACGAAATCACTGCGATTAATGGCGCGCCGATACAATGGTGGGCCGATTTCGTTCAGGCGGTGCGGACTCATCCGGATATGAGTCTTGTGTTGACGGTCAGGCGCAACGGTCGTTTGTACAATGTCGCTCTGGTTCCGGCAGCCGTTCGAGAACCGCAGCGGACAATAGGTAAGATCGGTGACGGTCCCCTGGTCGATGAACGTGTATTCAGGGATATGATCACCGAGTTGCATTATTCGTTTGCCGGCGCATTTAACGAGGCGGTTGTCAAAACGCGGGAAACAGCTGTACTCGATCTGAGCATGATGGGGCGCATTCTTACCGGCAGCCTGTCGTGGCGAAATTTATCGGGTCCGCTTACCATCGCTGATTATGCAGGGCAATCGGCGCGTAGCGGATGGATGACCTTCATCGG
>DAIETB010000073.1:0-6025 GCA_027345925.1 Sulfuriferula sp. | reverse complement strand
CGTTTTAACTTTAGGCTTGTTCATGACGGTTAAAAGCGCCTACCGGTTTTTTAACACCCGAAAGACGCTGCTAATCACTATTCTTCTAATAGCTACCATCTGGCTGCTGGTCAAGACTTTCGGTAATGGCGGATATCGCGGCATGCTGGCAGCGATTGCCTTGCTCGGAGCGGCATTATACCTGGGCGATCCACGTCAGTGCCCTTTTCGCCTGGACCTTGCCTTAGCAGTCAGCGTAATTCTTGCGAGTATCGTCTCGCTGATTTTCATGGCAATAACCGATAAGGGCGCTTATCTGGCCTTCGGTCTGGCCGCTTCGATATTTCTGGCTGGCTTTTTGTTGCGGCATACGATTCCGGGCAAGAGTATGGGCCGGGTCTTTGCCTATACCGGTTTTATCGTTATGGCGGCTACCGGCGTTGCGGTAAATTGGCATTGGGGGGGATATGCCGCCGCCAGTTACGCTGTTCTGACCGTATTATTCGCGGTTGCAATTCTGCGGCTGAATCAGCGCTTGTCCAATCCGCTCTGGGTCTGGGGGAAAAACGGTTCCATCGTACTCATTTTCGGACTTGTTTTATTAGGCAACGTAATCCCAGTTTTTGGAAACAGTTATATGAGCGGCCGTTTTGAAACCAGCGACACCGACATCCACACCCGCGCCGACCATTGGAAAAATGCATTGGGAATGATGGATAGCAACTTAAAAACCGTAATATTTGGCATGGGTCTTGGGCGTTTTCCGGAAACCTATTACTGGAAAAACAATGCGCACGACATTCCGGGCAGCTATCGCTTCTTTTCCGAAAACGGTCGCAATTTTCTACGGCTATCGGCAGCCCGATACCAGGCCGGCTACGGGGAATTACTGCGCATGGGCGAACGAATTTCACTCAGACCATTCCAGACTTACGCTTTGTCAGTCACTGCGCGTACTTCCTTTCCCAACACGCATCTGCACACGGAAACGTGCGAAAAATACCTGCTCTATTCCACGCATTGCGCCGAAGTCGACATCCCGATGATTCCAGACAACAACTGGCATCGTTACATAGGCAGCTTCAATTCGGCCGCCATGGGTAGCGAACCCTGGTATATTCGTCCTACAGTACAATTTTCTTTCGCGGACGACCGCTCGGGCGGACTTTTAGACGTACGCAGCGTGTCCCTGACCGACAGTGCCGGACGCAATCTGATCCGCAATCATCGCTTCGCATCTTTGCTGGATCACTGGTTTTTCACCAGCGATCACTACCATTTACCCTGGCATGCCAAGGACCTGGCACTGAATATTTACTTTGATCAAGGATTATTTGGCTTGTTCATTTTCAGTCTTCTGTATCTATATGCTCTGGTGCAACAGCTTAAATACGCACAGCGCGGGGATCTGTTTTCCGCCGCGCTGCTCGCCGCCTTATTGGGATTTTTTATGGTAGGCCTGTTTGACAGTATTCTGGATTTTCCGCGCTTATCATTATTGTATTACCTGTTATTGTTCATAGCCTTGCTACGCCCGGTGAGCACATCGTCCCAACGCCACGTACAGCATTAATTTACCGCGCTCCATTTTCCTATTTTCTCCAGCTTGTTTCGCAAACCAGGCAAAGGAAAACCTGCGGCATACGCTTTCTGCGCATAGGCCAGCGATTTGTCATAATCCTTTAAATTAAAATACAGCAAACCTTCGTTATACAAAATATTGGCATTTTGAGGGTCCAGCTTTTCCGCCTCGGCATCCTGTTCCAGCGCCGCGTTGTCTTTATGGATCTGATACAGATAATTAGCATAAATCATATGAATTACCGCATCGGATGGCGCAAATCCGAATGCTCTTTCGAAATAGCATCCAACAGTAAAATGCGCTCCGTTAGGCCGATCTTTTTTTTCCTTAATCGCCAGATTCGCCATGGAATTAAGAGCGCCAGGATGATTAGGGAACGCGCGCAGCACATAATCCAGATCGCCACCCACCGAACCGGACTCGCCATGCGCCAGCAATTGGACGGAAGGTGAAAAATGATACTGTTCGACTATCTGCAAATTATGGCCTTTATTATCTGGATCATTGTAATCAAAGGGGCCGAATTGTCCCGGCGTAGGTGCTACCGGAGGGCAAGCACCATCGGACGCCAACGCGGAAAGCATCGTTCCGGGAGCTAAACCCAACAAAATACTCGCAAGAATTAATTTAATCTTCACTTTTAATCCCTTTCAATTTACGTGCATGAATCAATCTCCGGCAGGCGACGAACATTCTTCGCGTTATAGTCTCGCCATTTGACGCAACGCCTTCGTCGAGAATGATACCTCAAACAGAAGAAAAAAATGGATGATTGGAACCGATTCCAGTTTAAAAAAAGCGCGCAGTTTAAAAAGGGAGCTTTCGCTATCAATTCAAGGCAGCCGCTTCCCGATTCATCGTGACTTTCTCGGCATTGACTGGGCTGAAACGCCGTTATCGCTAACGATTGTGGAACTTACCGGTGCAGCCTTAATGGAAACTGCGCTCAACCTGATTATGGTAGGGGTACCGACACGGGTAAAAAGAGGCAACGATTCTTACCGTTTTAAACAGCGAAAAAACGGGCTCAATAAACCGAAAAGTAGAAAGCATGGGGCGCTATTTGACAGTTTTGATACACTGCGGCTAGCTCTGCTTGCGAATAAGGACTTTCCAAGCGCCAGAAGCTGTTTTGGTGATCGTTGCCATAAGTACTCCGGTACAGTCTATTTTTAAAGGACCGTACCGTATTTGTACCGAAATGCAGGATATCAACCCGAAAAATACTAACCGATTGATTTTATTGGTGGGTCTGCACGGACTTGAACCGTGGACCAAAGGATTATGAGTCCTCTGCTCTAACCAACTGAGCTACAGACCCGAAGAGGCAAGATTTTACCACTACACGCTCTGGCTTGCCAGACGTGAGGGATAAAATTATTGGTTGCCGTTATCGATGAAGCTCTTCAAACGGTCGGAACGCGACGGATGCCGCAATTTACGCAACGCTTTGGCTTCGATCTGGCGGATGCGTTCGCGGGTAACGTCGAACTGCTTGCCGACCTCTTCCAGCGTATGGTCGGTATTCATTTCGATACCGAAGCGCATGCGCAGAACCTTGGCTTCGCGTTGCGTCAAGCCGTCGAGGATTTCCTTGGTGACTTCCTGCAGGCTGTCGTAGATCGCCGCATCCATTGGGGCCAGGGTCGAGGTATCTTCGATAAAATCGCCCAGATGCGAGTCCTCATCGTCGCCGATCGGCGTTTCCATCGAGATCGGCTCTTTGGAAATTTTCAGGATCTTGCGGATTTTTTCTTCCGGCATTTCCATTTTTTCGGCGAGTACCGAGGGATCGGGTTCTTGCCCGGTTTCCTGCAATATCTGTCGCGCAATCCGGTTCATCTTGTTGATGGTTTCTATCATATGCACCGGAATGCGGATAGTACGAGCCTGATCGGCGATGGAACGCGTAATCGCCTGCCGTATCCACCAGGTCGCATAGGTCGAGAACTTGTAGCCGCGACGGTATTCGAACTTGTCCACCGCTTTCATCAGACCGATATTGCCTTCCTGGATCAGATCGAGAAACTGTAATCCGCGGTTGGTGTACTTTTTAGCGATCGAGATGACGAGGCGCAGGTTGGCTTCGATCATTTCGCGCTTGGCGCGCAAAGTACGCGCTTCGCCGGCGGACATCTGGCGATTGATTTCCTTGATGGCCTGGATCGGGATGCCGATTTTGTCCTGCAACGCAATAAGACCGTTCTGCCGTTCGATAATCGTGTACTGATGGCGCAAAATGCTCTCGCCGTAGGGTTTCTTCGAAGCGGCCTGCTCGCTGACCCATTCGAGATTGGTTTCGTTGTTAAGAAAAGTTTTGATGAACTGTTCGCGCGGCATGCCGGATTTCTTCACGGCTACTTCCATGATATCGCGTTCGTGCGAGCGTATGGTTTCGACCAGCGAGCGAATAATGTTGCATAACGACTCGACCTGTTTGGCCGAAAAACGGATTTCCAGCAGTACGTTTGACACTTCGCTTTGCAGCTCGGCGTATTGCTTGCTGCCGTAACCGAATTTTTTGTGCGCCGCCTGCATGCGCTTGACGAGTTTGCGCAAACGCTCGAACCGTTCCATCGCGTCCGCTTTTAGCTGAGCCAGATTGGCCGCTGCGATTGCGGTGCCGTCGATATCTTCGTCGTCTTCTTCGTCCAGTTCTTCCTCATCCGTTTCTTCTTCGACGACGACCAGTGCCGCAGCGGCCAGCGCAGCGGCTTCAAGTTCGGCTTCGCTGGCGACGATACCGTCGACGAATTCGTCTATGCGGATTTCATCGCGTTCGACCTTGTCTACCAGCGACAAAATCTGATCGATGGTTATAGGACAGGCCGAAATAGCCTGAACCATATGCTTCAATCCGTCTTCTATCCGCTTGGCGATTTCGATTTCGCCTTCACGCGTCAACAGTTCCACCGTGCCCATTTCGCGCATGTACATCCGCACCGGATCGGTCGTTCTGCCGAATTCGGAGTCGACCGTCGACAGAGCGGCTTCCGCTTCGGCGACTACGTCTTCATCCGCGACCGCGGGCGCGGCATCGGACATGAGCAGGACTTCCGCGTCGGGCGCTTCATCGTATACCTGTATGCCCATGTCGTTAATCATGCCGATCACGCCTTCGATCTGCTCGGCATCGAGCATGTCGTCAGGCAGATGGTCGTTGATTTCGGCATAGGTAAGATAACCGCGCTCCTTACCCAGAATGATCAGGGTCTTGAGCCTGGCGCGACGCGTCTCCATATCGTTTTGCCGCGCATCGTTCCTGTCCTGCTCCGATGAGCTTCCACGCCCGCGCTGACTCTCCTGCTCATTAGTTTTCAGTTCGTTTTTGTCTTGTTTTTCTTGATCGATTGCCATAAACGATATCCAATGAATACTGCGTAAAATAAATAAATCCGCTTATTTGTCCGTTATGCTTTCGCCGACAAAGCGCACCGCTTAACGTAGCCGTTGCAATTCGTTTTTATCTTCTTCGGTTAAATCCCGCAAGGATTTTTGCGCCAGCATCTGCATACGCGATTGCTTAACCGTCGCCAGCAATTGCTCTTTAGCCAGATCGAAGTCCGGCATCACGTCGAAATCCTCGCCCCATTCCATCATTTCCGCTCCGCATTGCGCTATTAACGACGCATGGGGCAGATGGCGGCTTTGCTCCAGCAACATTGCCGTATCAAGATGGGGATGATGACTCAAAATTACAAGCGTTTCGCATAGCGCTTGCGTATAGTCGTCATTCTGCGTAAGCCACACAATTTCCAGTTCCATGCCCAATTTCGGTTGAAACAGCACCATGCGCAAAAGTTTATGGCTGATCGACGCCGGGGCGGGTCGGAGTACCTGCGTCGGCTGCGCATGCAGCGGCCGCGTCGGTGCAATTTTCCATAATTGCACCAATTCTCCCATTTCTATTTGCGCCAGTTCCGCCGTCCGCTTACGCAACATCAACGCCAGACTAGGCGCGACGACTTGCGCGATGAGCGGCTGCAAGTCCTTTAGAAAGGCACTTTTTCCTTCGTCCCGCGCCAGATCGTGGCGCGCCGCAACCTGCCTGAACAGATAAGCCGATAGCGGAACGGCCGATTTTTCCAGCAGGCTCTCGAATTGCGACCGTCCGAATTCCCGCACATAACTGTCGGGGTCGTGCGTTTCAGGCAAAAACAGAAAACTTATGCGACTACTGTCCGTTACCGCCGCCAGGCTTTGCTCCAGCGCACGCCAGGCCGCTTTTTGACCCGCCTTGTCGCCGTCGAAACAAAAAACGATCTCGTCGGTATGGCGTAGCAGTTTCTGGACATGCAGAGGCGTCGTCGCCGTACCCAGCGTCGCCACGGCATAATCGACACCGTGTTGCGCCAGCGCCACTACGTCCATATAGCCTTCGACTACCAGCACGCGCCCGGCATCGCGTATCGCCCGACGCGCCTGAAACAGTCCGTAGAGCTCACGTCCTTTCTGGAACAGGGG
>DAIETB010000049.1:0-9280 GCA_027345925.1 Sulfuriferula sp. | reverse complement strand
CCGGAAGCGGTGCCGTTGTACGGCATCGGCGCGGTGGCGGAAGGCCGGCTCCAGAAATTGCCGGGGTCGCCGAAGGATTGCCCGATCAATGTACTCCCGATTGCTTTGCCGTTTTTTAGCATCAGACTGCCATTGGCATTTTGCGGCATGAGCAATTGGCTCATGCCCGTCAGCGCCAGCGGATAAACGATACCGGTAAGCAGTGTGAGCAATGAGAAACTGACTATTGCGGGCCGAAGTTCTTTAAACATGGTCATATCCTTTCTTACATCCATTTAAGCGTAGCAAGTGTCATGTCTATCAGTTTAATGCCGGCAAACGGGACGATGACGCCGCCCAAACCGTAAATTAGCAAATTATTGCGCAACAAGGTGGCAGCGCCGACAGGACGATATTTCACCCCTTTGAGAGCAAGCGGAATGAGCGCGACGATGATCAGCGCATTGAAAATGACTGCCGATAGAATCGCGCTAGCAGGTGTTGTCAGATGCATGACATTCAATGTGCCGAGAGCCGGATAAGTGGAAATGAAGGCGGCTGGTATGATGGCGAAATATTTGGCTATATCGTTGGCGATACTGAATGTAGTCAGTGCGCCGCGGGTCATCAGCATTTGTTTGCCGGTCTCCACGATGGCGATCAATTTGGTCGGATTGGAATCCAGATCGACCATGTTGCCGGCTTCTTTGGCTGCCTGCGTACCGGAATTCATCGCTACTGCCACGTCCGCTTGTGCCAGCGCCGGTGCGTCGTTGGTACCGTCTCCGGTCATTGCCACCAGGCGGCCTTCAGCCTGATATTCGCGGATGAGTTTCAATTTCTGTTCCGGTGTCGCTTCGGCCAGAAAATCGTCTACGCCTGCTTCGGCTGCAATGGCCGCTGCGGTCAGCCGATTGTCACCGGTGATCATGATGGTTTTGATTCCCATTCGCCGTAATTCGGCAAACCGTTCCTTGATACCACTTTTGACGATATCCTTGAGTTCGATTACGCCCAGCACGCTATTGCCGTCAGCGACGACCAGCGGAGTGCTGCCCCGGCGCGCTACTTCATCGACAGCGAGATCGACTTGCGCCGGGAAGTCACCGCCGAGTTCTTTTATGTAAGTGCGAATGGCATCCGTTGCGCCTTTGCGGATTTGGCGGCCTTCCATATTGACCCCGCTCATGCGCGTCTGTGCGGAAAACGGCACGAACGTTGCACTAAGCGATTGAATATCGCGTTCGTGCAGACCGAATTTATCCTTCGCCAGTAAGACAATGCTGCGTCCTTCCGGTGTTTCGTCGGCTAAGGACGCTAGTTGTGCTGCCTCGGCCAGCCTTTGCGCCGTCACGCCTGTAGCGGGAAGGAAATTGCTGGCTTGCCGATTTCCGAGAGTAATGGTACCGGTTTTGTCTAATAACAGGACATCGACATCACCGGCCGCTTCAACGGCGCGCCCAGAAGTGGCGATGACATTTTTTTGCATCATTCTGCCCATTCCCGCCACACCGATGGCGGAGAGTAACCCGCCGATAGTGGTGGGAATCAGGCAAACCAGCAATGCGATCAGTACCGTCAGCGTGACAGGCTGACCAGATTTGGCGACTTCTACGCTATAAAGTGAAAATGGCAATAATGTAACGGTAGCAAGCAGAAAAACAATCGTCATGGCTACCAGCAAAATGGTCAACGCAATCTCGTTAGGCGTCTTTTGCCGTTTCGCGCCTTCGACCATCGCGATCATACGGTCGAGAAAGCTCTCTCCCGGATTCGTACTGATCCGGATCACCAGCCAGTCCGATAAGACACGCGTGCCTCCGGTAACCGAGGAAAAATCGCCGCCCGATTCCCGGATTACCGGGGCGGATTCTCCGGTAATCGCGCTTTCATCGACTGAAGCTACGCCTTCGATAACATCGCCGTCGGCGGGAATGAATTCTCCCGTGCTGACCAGCACGATATCGTTCCGGCGCAAGCTGGCGCTGGAAATCATAGTGTATTCGGCGTCTTGGCGCGGTGTCAGCAGTTTTTTGGCTGCGATGTCCTGTTTGGCTTTCCGCAACGATGCTGCCTGAGCACGACTCCTGCCCTCGGCAATAGCTTCGGCGAAGTTGGCGAATAATACGGTAAACCAGAGCCAGAGCGTAATGGCGAGAATGAATCCGGTCCTGGCTTCGCCGTGACCGGCGAGGGCCTGAAAATAAAGCATCGTAGTCAGCAAACTGCCAATCCAGACGACGAACATGACCGGGTTTTTCATCTGCTGCCGCGGATTCAATTTTTTGAAGGCATCGAGCCAAGCTCGCCGCACGATAGCGCCGTCAAACAGGGTGTTGGGTTGGGTTCTCGTAGTCATGATAATTCTCCTAATGCGCATCGATCATGGTCAGATGCTCGACGATTGGCCCCAGGCCCAAAGCCGGAATGAAGTTAAGCGCACCGACCAGTATTACCGTCCCGATCAGTAACATGACAAATAGCGGCGTATGCGTAGCCATCGTACCGGCACCTGCAGGAATGCGTTTTTTGGCTGCTAGCGAACCGGCGAGCGCAAGTACCGGGATCATCAGCCAGATGCGGCCGAAGAACATCGCAATGGCGAGTACCGTATTGTAAAAGGGCGTATTCGCCGACAGGCCGGCAAAAGCGCTGCCGTTATTGCCTGCTGCTGAAGAAAATGCATAGAGGATTTCGCTGAAACCGTGCGCGCCGGGATTGGCGACCCCTGCCTTGCCGACATCGAGCAGTACGGCTAATGCGGTTCCACACAGAATCAGAAAAGGCGGGATCAGAATAACCAGCGACGCCATCTGGATATCGAATGTGCCGATTTTTTTGCCTATGTATTCCGGCGTGCGGCCGATCATGAGACCGGCAATAAATACTGCGACAACTACATAAATCAACATGCCGTACAGCCCCGACCCAACGCCGCCGAATATCACTTCGCCGAGCTGGATCAGCCATAAAGGAACCAATCCCCCCATCGGCATGAACGAATCGTGCATACTGTTTACGGCACCGCAGGACGCCGCGGTAGTAACGGTGGCGAACAGCGCGGAATTAACTATGCCGAAGCGGGTTTCCTTGCCTTCCATATTGCCGCCCGCTTGCAAACTCGATGCTGTCTGATCGACCCCCAGCAATGCGAAAGCGGGATTGCCCGCCTGTTCCGATATTTCCGCCAGCGCCAGCATGGCGACGAAAATCAGCATCATGGCGGCGAATATGGCCCAGCCTTGACGCGTATCGCCGACCATCGCGCCGAAGGTGTAGCAGAGTCCCGCTGGAATCAGAAATATCGCCAGCATTTGCATAAAATTGGTTAACGGCGTGGGGTTTTCGTACGGGTGCGCTGAATTGGCATTGAAAAATCCGCCGCCGTTGGTGCCGATCATTTTGATTGCTTCCTGCGTAGCAACGGGACCGAGCGCCAGCGTTTGTTCCTGCGTCTGCGCTTTTTCCGTTACCGGATTACCGGCGGCGTCTTTTATGGGATTACCCGCCGCATCCGTTTTCGGATTGTCGTAGCTTACGCTTTCGATCGTATGAACCGTTCGGTAGGAGGCGAGAGTCTGTACTACGCCCTGACTGACGAATACCAGCGCCAGCAAGATCGAAAGCGGCAACAAAATATAGAGGACGCTGCGCGTCATATCTACCCAGAAATTACCGATAGTGCCTGCGGTATGGCGGGCAAAACCGCGTATGAATGCTATCGCCACCGCCATGCCGCTGGCGGCTGAGAGAAAATTCTGCACAGTCAGGCCGGACATCTGCGTGAAATAGCTCATCGTCGATTCACCGGCATATCCCTGCCAGTCGGTATTGGTCACAAAACTAACGGCGGTATTGAACGATGAATCGGCTGACACTGCGTTAAAATGTTGTGGATTGAATGGCAAATAACCTTGTAGACGTTGCAGGGCGTATAACGCAAGCATCCCGACCAGAATGAACCATAACAGGGCAACGGCGTATTCTGTCCAGCGCATTTCATGTTCCGGTTCAATCCCGCAGAGCCGGTAAAAAAACCTTTCTGCCGGGGCAATCCAGCGCATAACGACGGGAATATTACCCTCGTAAATGTGTGTCATGTATTTGCCTGTCGGCTTCGTCAGCAATAAAATCGTGCCGACAAACAAGGCGATTTGCAGCAGGCTGTTCGAGGTCATGAGAAGATCTCCGGTTTAAGTAACGCGATGACGAGATAGATCAGCAAGCCGACGGCGATACCGCCGCTTAAAATGTATATCCAGGTCATGACGAACCTCTCATTTTTTCGCAAAGGGATACCAGTCTGATCGACACTGCGAAGAGGGCCGCGATGAGTCCAACATAGAACATATCCATTTGATTTCTCCAGAAGATTGCCTGGAATTGATAATAGCTAGCGGAAAATAAAAAAGACGTAAAGAATGCTGACGAAAATGTAAAGATTTCGTAAAGAAAGGGAAATGCGTTATCGCGTTTCAGGGAAAGACTTTTATGACAGAACTGAAAGACGGACAGTTAATATCCGGGCAAACGTGTTTTTCGAGGGATAGCTGGTGGAACGATCAAAAAGTGCGAAACGGAACGGCAACCGATATCGATGCCAGTTCCGTCTGCGATCCATAACGCGCTTTTAAACTCGGACGTAATCCCAGCCTTCTTTTACCCGTTTGCTGATTTCTCCCAGCGCTGACGTGGCAATCAGTGTTTCGGGCAATAAGTGTACGTCAATCCCGGTTTTTTGCAGCGCATTGAGCGAGAGATTGCACGCATAGACATGCAGGTTTTCATATTTCGCTTGCATCGTTGTCAAACGAGATTTGAATGCCGACCGGTCGGCTCTCAGCAAGTCGAGGCCGCCACCGTTGGCGATAATTTCCAATTCCAAAGGTTGTCTGTTTTCACGGTAACTTTTAAGCAGACTTTCCGCTTCATCCAACGCCATTTTTATTCTAACCGGATTGGAATTGCTGACTTGCACTATGATTTTAGAAGGGTCGGCAGCAATATTGTTGTCCTGGATGGTTTTAATGAGGAAAGCTGTTTTTTGATAAGAAGCAACGGAATTTTGCGTGGTAAACATCCAGCAAATTGCGCTTCCGAAGACCAGGAACGCCAGCGAGGCGGCGAGGCAATAGGAGTACAGGCCAAACCGGCGACGCGGCAGTTTGTCCGTTTGAGCTGCCGGGGAAGCAGTAACGGGATAAGCATGCTGCAGTAATTCTTTCAGATTGTGCATTTCGCAGACGTGCGCTTTGAGCGGATCATCCTGTTCCAAAATCTGGAAAAGGCGACTTTTGTCGCTTTCGGTCAATTCGTTATCGAGAAATGAGTGCAGCAGTTCGTCCGAAATATTTTGATCTTTCATTATTTTATCCTTTTCAAAAGATTGTTTTTTACCGGGATTTCGGGTGCATGTTCTTTAAGCAGCAATTGCAGGCATATCCGGGCCCGGCATAGCCGGCTCATTACCGTACCGATAGGTATGGCCAGAATTTCTCCGACTTCGGCATAAGAAAATTCCGCCAGATCGACCAGGGTAACGACCTGACGCTGGCCAATAGGCAGCTTTGCCACCGCATCGCGCACCCGCCGGACGATTTGAGACTGGGAATGATAGTCTTCCGGAGTGGTGCTGTCCGCATACAGCGATTCATCCATCGTTTCGATATCGTCCATTTCGCGCTGCTTCCGATAATAATCTCTCCAGCAATTCGTCATTATTTTGAATAGCCAGCTATTGAACTGCGCTGGATCTCGCAATTCTTTCAGAGACTTGATGCCTTTCGTCAACGCTTCCTGTACCAGATCCTCGGCCAGAGCGGAGTTATGGCACCAGGAATAAGCGGTTCGATATAACTTTGGCCGAATTTGCCTGAACTCGCGTTCAAAGGAATTCGCTCCGCACAGCAAAGTGAAAATAGTCATGATGGGGGCGTCATCCCTGATTATGGTTTTTGTATAAATATAGACGGAAGTTACGCTCGAATATTCCATTTTTAATCTTTAATCGACAAAAAATGGAATAAAGGTGTTTATCCTTCCGTCCTAGTACGGTAGCACAAAATAAAAAGGGGTGCTGGAGGGCTATCGTACATAGCAATATCGTTGTGGGAGTCGTTTTATTTTAACAAGATGCCGGTAATTGTTTTACTGCTGCAGTAAGGGCAGTCAACGAGACGCCAAAATAATGCACACCTCTCTGCTTCGCCTTCATTTTGATTGATAGCGGGATATGTCGCGCTTTGTCAAAAACGTATCTGCAAATTGATGGCGTCCATTTTTAGGCGCATCAATCGATTATTAATAATTGTATAAAAAATGGAGGAGTCACGTAATGAAAAGTAAAAATACCGTCAGATTCGATAGCATGTTGCGCAGCATTTTGACGCTGGGTATCGTTATCAATGTCTGCCCTCAGGCGGAAGCGGCGAACTGGTTCCAGACGCAGACCATTGCCGATCCGGCTTGGGGGGCCGGACAAATCATGGGATTTATCGAACCGGCGTATAGCGTATTCCAGAATTCGCCTACACAGCCTTTCGGCTATACGCCGAAAGCCGATCTGGTTTCGGCGCCGGTAAACGCTACCTCGGGGTTGAATACGCAAAGGATACGACCGATCTTGCGTGGACTGATCAATCCGGATATTTCCTATTTTCTGGCGGCCGAGGCATCTCCTAGCGCTTATACTTATTCATTCGGTAATTACGCGCCCAGACTGGTGGATGCGGACCTGACATTCAGCAATTACATCCCCGGCGCGCGGATCGTGGTCGGTATAATTCGTCCACCCGGTTCGGAAGGAGCCTCGGAAGCCTGTCTGGCGTATAACTTTCTGGACGTCACCCCTACGGTTATCAATCAACTGGCACAACCCAATTTCTGGGTCGCCGACGGGCATTATGCACAGGTCGGACATACCGGTGGCTATTCGGTGCCCGGCTCGCAGCTTTCCGGCAATAACGGCTTTCGCTATCCCGGTATCGAAGCGACCGACTGGTTCGAACTCAGCCCTACGCTCGAAGTAGCGTACGGTGTCATGGTCGGCGATTACGGCCGGCAGTTCGAAGCGCAAACTTCCAACGGTACCATCGCTTCGGGTCGACTCCAGGCATCGTACCTGTTCAACGGCAATAACGGCGGAATTTTCCGCAGCGACATTACCGGTTTTATCTGGTACCAGCAATCCGATCCCACGCTCAACGGCGTATCCAATACCATGATACGCGATGGTTTCGGTGCGACCTACCGGCAGAATTACATGACAAAATGGGGCAAAAGCCTGAAAGCGGAATATGTGTACGGCTCCGGAAATATCGAAGCGCCCGGAACCTTCCAGAATGAGCCCGGGTTGACGAAAAATCAGTACACGACCACTTTTTATACCGGTACCAGTAACACGGCATCCGGTTACGACATTTCCGGCGGTCTGTTTTTTACGCCGCATCTCGAACTGACGGTACGCTACGATTATTACGACAGACTGCCCAATATGGCGTATGCCGGCCTGGAACGTCAATTCAGCAATATAGGCGCCGGTCTGCAGTATCACTTCACGCCCAGAACAAAACTGGTCATAGACGATTTCGATCGGCGCGTCTACATTCCGAACAAAGGCAGTTTGTCGGGAGTAGCCTATTCGAATGCCACCAGCGTGGTGGATGCTGTGGGTAACGAATTCGATATCTGGGCCAATATCGAGTTTTGATAATGGATAATAAAGCGATTGCTGCGGGTCGATAGCGCGTCGTTATTAAAACGAAGCGCTATTGACAATGCATTTTAATGGCAAGATCCCGCAGGCTGTTGCGATATGTATCGCAGTGATGAAAATATTTGCCGGGTAAAAGCGGGGGTGCGGATCAGAATCCGGTCAGGCCGACCGGTTCATCATGCGCATCCTGTCCAGTTTCTCGACCACGGCCTGATAAAGCTCATGATCGGCATCGGAGTTATTGCGATCGGGATGGTTGGAGCTGCGGATCTTTCTCAGCGCAGTCGTATCGTCGGGTAAGTCATGCACTTTGGTCACCCGGTCGCCGTTCTTGACCATCTCCCGCTGTAGCTCGGCTTCTGCGCTTGCGCGCGTGTCGTGCAAGCGCTTGTTGCCAAGGCGCCAGCCATCCGGGTTCTTACGCGGGGATTGATTTCGCGCGCCATCAAACCAGATCCATTTACCTGTGTCTGGGTCCGGTTCGAAGCGAACGCTGGTAATGCTGTAGCTGTGCACGGGCGGTTGCAGATCCTTGGCGAATAGTTTGATGGCGCCGATGGTATCCACGGCTGCGAGATAATATTCGCCTGCTTCGTGCGGAAAGAATCCGTTGCCCGGCGCTGGTTCCGGCTTGAGGTCGCTGCGTAACGGATCTGTTTCTGCCATGCGCATGGCTGCTCGGCGTTGTGCGTTAGTCACTGTAATGTCCCTTGATTTTGGGTGAAACCCGCTGGATTGGAATCCCGTTAAATTTTAATGGCCGATTTTTAAGTCAGGGGAAAATTGAGTTAGTGTAATTCTGTCCCGCAGCTTTTTTGTGATTCGCTACTCAGGATTTTGGCTGGTTGTTTCGTTTCGGGCGGGTAACTCATCGCGGCCATAAAATTTCACGCCGCGAATGATTTTGTCGCGTCCCTGTTGAAGACGGAATTTGTTGGTGTCGCGCAGGGAATACACGCAACCGCAATATTCCTGCTGATAAAATTGTTCTCGCTTGGCATTTTCGATCATGCGCTGACTACCCCCGGCTTTGCGCCAGTTGTAATCCCAGTAATGCATGTCAGGATATCGCGATGCAGCGCGAACGCCGCAGCCATTGATCTGGTCCATGTCTTTCCAGCGTGAAATCCCCAGCGTACTGCTGAATACGCTAAATCCATGCTCGGCGGCATACAGAGCCGACCGTTCGAAGCGCATATCGAAACACGCCGTACACCGCTCGCCACGCTCGGGCGAGTCTTCCAGCCCCTTAACGCGCGCAAACCAGTTGTCCTTGTCGTAATCCAGATCGACAAAAGGCACCCCGATCTTGCGGGCATAGCGTATGTTTTCTTCCTTGCGCAACG
This sequence comes from Sulfuriferula sp., assembly GCA_027345925.1. Lineage (GTDB taxonomy): Bacteria > Pseudomonadota > Gammaproteobacteria > Burkholderiales > Sulfuriferulaceae > Sulfuriferula. The sequence continues at coordinate 241 of DAIETB010000049.1, read as the reverse complement.
TATATTCGGCCAGAGGATGAATGTTGGGATTGTAAAACAGCACGGTAAAATCGATCCCCGCTGCCCGGATATCGTCCATGACCGGGCTTGCGCAGGGCGCGCAGCAGGAATGCAGCAAAATATGCGTACTGCCGTCGGGCGTTACAAATGGAGCGGGTGCGGATTTTGGCATAGTCGGGATTTTGCGGAACTTTGCAGTGCTTGCAAGGATACCATTTCCCGGCAGATATCAAAAGACCCT
>DAIETB010000030.1:0-9190 GCA_027345925.1 Sulfuriferula sp. | reverse complement strand
ACTCTTCATGTGTCCAACCTTGCCAATCCGACCTGATATGAGTATCCCAGTCGTCCCATCTTTTCCAGCCGTGCCGGGTTATCCGATAGATAGATGTACCAACATCGGCGATGACGAAATCCGGTTGCGGCAGATCAAAATCCATGATGGCCTGTTCGATGAGCGCGCGTGGCCGTCCGGTCACATAGGCAAGCGTTATTTCCGTCCGGCCGATCAATCGTGCGAACCACTCGCGGGCTGCCGGCGATTCCGGGTCTGCGCCATTCGGAATCAGGGTCCGATCGAGATCAGTGCACAGAAGGAATTGTTTCACGAGGGGTCAGCCTTGTTATCCGGTAAAAATTCGTAATGCTCCATTGCTTCGAGAATACCTGCCGCATGATGTTTTTTTGCAAAGTAAATTTTGTCGAAGTTGGCCAAATCGGATAATTCCTCTTGATGACGGCTATCCACGACTACACCTAGCGTATTGCCGCGCAACATATCTGCATCGGCGCCTGATACGCCAGTCACCAGCGTATTTTCCAGCAGGAAGCCGAGTTGCTCGGCGCACCAGCGCAACGCAAGTCCCTTGGAAGCTCGGACCGGAAGAATATCGAGGAATTGCCCGAATGAAAAGATAACGTTCACGGCTTGTTCGTTGCGCAATAATATTTTCCGGATATCGTGGACATTTGCCAGCGCAGGATCGATATAATAACTGATCTTAAAATCTCCTTGACGTCTTTTTGGCTGTATTTTAAGTCCCGCTACGTCTTTCAGAATGTCGCGCACAGCCTGAGGATTCCACAGGTGGTTGATGTGACGCGTCCATACGGCATCTTCGGTGAGGTTCGGCGCATAATGAATTTCGGTGCCTTGGCCGGTGATAAAAACATCAGGCGGAGGAATGTTGTATTGCTTCAGCGTGGACAACGCATCATCCATGCGACGTCCGGTCGCGATACCGAAAATGATAGCCTTACGATGAGTCTGCATGGTTTGCAAAAATTTCGACAACGATTCACGCTCGCCGATGAGGTTCAGATCCAAACTGGTAAACAGAGCACGATCGCGGAATAAGCCGGGTCTTCGGCTCAATTTCATCCTCAATATCGGCTCGGATTTCTCTACTAACGGATAGATGACCTCTAGGTATTTTCCGACGTGCGCGTGCCATGAATAATGGCGGCGTACGCCTTCAATACCATTCTTTGCCAGAAGACGCCATTCATTATCGTCCGTCAGAATATGAAGAAGTTTGTCTGCAATCCCTGCCTTATCGAGAGGATTGATCAAGTGACCATTCTGGCAATTTTTAATAATGTCAATCGGACCTCCATCCTCAGTCGCCAAAATAGGCAGACCACAGGCTGCAGCCTCGATTAGTGTCAAACCGAAAGGCTCGGTGAGTGCAGGATTGATGAATACACCACGTGAGGCAGCTGCCAGTCGATAAAAAGTGGCTACATCGTCTGATTTGTGATGTTTGGGATACGCTACCTTGCCGTAGAGATCGTACTTGTCTATAACCAGCAGAATCTCGTTTAATACCGTTCGCGAAACAGTTTCCATATCCTGAATGTCGTCACGGTTACCAGCTACAATTACCAGATTGGCAAATTGTTGTAACTGTGGGGTTTCACCATACGCTTCGATCAATGTAACAATGTTTTTTTTAGGGTCAGGGCGTGATAACGCCAAGATGATCGGCTTGTCGGGTTGATTCAGAAATCGTTTGAGTTCGATTGCGATATCGCTAGCCTTTTCATTTTTCTTTGGTGGAAAGAATTTTTTCAGATCGATGCCAGGAGGAATTACCCTCATGTATTCGGGCTGGTAAAAATCATAAAGTCCATATTGTTGTTCGATTTCTTGTTGCGTGCTGGTGATGACACGTTGCGCGACGCCGAGTGTGGTTTCTTCCGCTTCGATGCGGTGAGAAATATTGTAAGTCGTTTCGATCTCGCTATGCTTAATGCCGCTGGCTAGCAGTTGCTGGCGCTTATTCCGACCGAGAGAGTGGCCGGTATGCACCAGCGGCACGCCCAGTTGGTGAGAGAGACGTGAACCGACATATCCGGCATCCGCATAATGACTGTGTATGACATCCGGAATGCGTTCCAGGCTTTTGAGGTAGGTAAGGGCGGTGTCGGAAAAATTATCCAGCGAATCCCACAGCATTTCCTTGCGCAGATATTTTTGTTCCCCACATTCGATGCGCACAATTGACGCCTTTGCGGATAGAGATTCGTACGGTTCTGCGTAGTCTGGACTAACCTGATTGTCGATGACGCGCCGTGTCAGCAAAATTACTTTTTCTACCTCCGCACGCTCAGCAAGGGCTCGTGCAAGTTCCACCACGTACTTGGTTTGACCGCCGGTATCCGCATCGCGTCCCAACTCAAGATTGTGCCAACGAATCAATCCATGCACACTGATCAATAGAATGAACAAAGGTTTTCCGGATTCCGGCAGGCGCTTTTTCATATCGTCCATATTTCGGTGAAAGGCTGGTAGAAATCGGTATGATCGGGAACCGCACCCCGAATTTCACAGATTGCGGACGCAAAAGTATGGGCGCGTTCCAGTGTCGTGGTTAAAGGCCATTGCAGTAGCGCGCCAAGAATGAATACAGCGGCGAAAGCGTCGCCGGCTCCCACCGTGTCGACCAGCTTGGCGACTGGATTCGTTACGCCGACCTCGACTTTTTTGCCACCCCTATCGAGTTGCCATGCCCCTTGTGCTCCGCAGGTGACCAGAGCTTGTTCCAAGTCGAATCGATTCATTAATTCCAGAACTTGGTCATGTGGTTCGTTTCCTTGCAGCTCAAATATTTTTTCCAATACACCTAGTTCGTCAACATTCAGCTTTACTATATCCGCGTGTTGAAACGAACGGCAGAGCGTCTTTTCGTCATACCAAGGGGTGCGCAAATTAATATCCAGAAACTTTGCCGCACTGCTAATGCTCAACAGAGTTTTTAGCGTTCGTCTGGAAATCCTGCATCGTTGTGCCAGGGTGCCGAAATAAATCAGTGCAGGACGCACCGATAGCATGGTCGAAAGCGCCATTTCCAGATGGATGAAGTCATATGCTTGCAGAGGAAGAATTTCAAAACGGTGTTCACCATCTTCGATATGCACTTGCACTTGGCCCGTGGAATGCCTGTTGTCGCACTGGATACCAAGAGTTTCCATTCCGTTTTGCGACATTACGCTCAACACGTTATCACTCAGGAGATCATTACCCAAACGCGTGATCAAAATCGGGTTTTGTCCGAATGCCTTCAGGTGTCTCGCTACGTTGAATGGTGCGCCACCGAGCACAGTTCTGTCGGGGAAAATGTCTGCTAATACTTCGCCAAACAGCACAACCGTGCTTTTTTGTTTGACGCGAAGGCAAGCGCCGCCTTCAGGTAAAGATGATAGTTTTGACATAGCTTCTCTCTGGCAAAGTCGCTTCCTATTTTGCACTTGAATGGTGCGGCGGTGTTCTGTCATCGTAGCGATTGAGGCGGATTTGTATTGGTCGAGACAAGTTTCGCTGAGTGTTTGATTCCGGTTTCGGATTTATGTGCATTAACCGAACCATTCATTGGTAAATGCGCCATGTCAAACAGTATGTGCCACTGTCCCAGGAACTGTCAAAAAAGTTGAGAAGAATTTACGATTATGCGGGCTTTACGCCCGCAGGAAGCGGATTTGCCCGTTTGCGTTCGCTATGTTATGGTAAAAATCAACAATGGAGGGAGAATGGATGTATGGGTGTGATTTTACATGATTTGATGACGGACCCAGATTGGATATTGCAACGTTTTATGTATACCCTGCTGATTGTGGCGGGGAGCTATCTGATATTACGTTGGTATTGCAATGTAATTGTGCGTCTCATGAATTTTTTTGGCAGGAAACGGGCCGTATCACGAGGCCATAGCGTGATGTTCCGAAGAATAACCAGCTGGTTTATCTGGCTCATTGTCTGGGTTGTCATATTGCGGGTTTGGGGTGTCGATGTCACTGCCATCTGGACTACTTTTGTCAGTCTGCTGGCGGTGATTGGAGTCGGTATGCTGGCCGTATGGGCCATGGTCAGCAACATTACTGCTCGTTTTTTTATCTGGTTCTGGCAGCCATTACAGTTGGGACAACGTGTCGAAATATTCCCGGAATCACTGTGCGGCGAAGTCATTGAAGAAAATCTCATGTTTACCGAATTGCGCCAGGACGACGGCCAGATTGTGGTGATACCTAACAATCTTTTTTTCCAACGTATTATTCGGCGTTTACCTGATCTTGAAAGCAAAGTTAGCCTGAATAATGATAAAGCTGAACCGGGCGGCTGAACATGCAACTGGATGGCTTAATAAAGTCCGGCATCAGCCGATAGTGCAATGACGGCGGAGCGCCATTTCTGCACATTATCAAACTACAAGACATTCCGATGATGGTCTGTCTAATGTTGTCCGAATAAATAGTAGTAAAGCCAAAACGTAATAGCATACCGAATGGCATGCTAATCATTTATGACTTATAAATAACACTATAAAATCAATGGGTTGTATAGTTTATTTGGCGGAGAGAGAGGGATTCGAACCCTCGGTAAGGCTATAAACCCTACGCTCCCTTAGCAGGGGAGTACCTTCGACCACTCGGCCATCTCTCCTGATTGCGTTTTGCGATGCTTTCGGCAACCACAGGTAGCGCGAAATTGTAGCTTGTCAGTGGCATTAAGTCAAATTTAACCGGCATTCTCCAGATTAAAGGCTTTATGCAGAACGCGTACGGCGAGTTCCAGGTATTTTTCGTCGATGACCACCGATATCTTGATTTCCGAGGTGGAGATCATCAGGATGTTGATGCCTTCGTCGGCCAAGGTTTTGAACATGGTGCTGGCGATGCCGACGTGCGAGCGCATGCCGACACCGACGATAGAGACTTTGGCGATTTTGTCGTCGCCGATGATTTCGCGTGCGCCGATTTTGGATTGCAGGCCGCGCAACAGTTCGATTGCGCGGTTGTATTCGTTGCGATGTACGGTGAAGGTGAAATCGGTCGTGTTGTTGGCGCCGATGTTCTGGATGATCATGTCGACGTCGATGTTGCTGTCGGCGACCGGGCCGAGTATCCGGTAGGCGATGCCCGGGGTGTCGGGGACGCTCAATACGGTGATCTTGGCTTCGTCGCGGTTGAATGCGATACCGGAGATGATCGCTTGTTCCATGGTGTTTTCTTCCTCAAAGGTGATGAGCGTTCCTTCGCCCGTTTCCTGGAAGCTGGACAGGACGCGAAGTTTGACTTTATATTTGCCGGCGAATTCGACCGAGCGCAGTTGCAGCACTTTGGAGCCGAGGCTGGCCATTTCGAGCATTTCTTCGAAGGTGATGGTCTGCAATCGACGCGCTTCGGGAACGATGCGCGGGTCGGTGGTGTACACGCCGTCGACGTCGGTATATATCTGGCATTCGTCAGCTTTTAGCGCTGCCGCCAAGGCGACACCGGTGGTGTCGGAGCCGCCGCGGCCCAGCGTGGTGATATTGCCGTGTTCGTCTATGCCTTGAAATCCGGCGACGACGACGACTTTTCCTGCATTGAGGTCGTTGCGGATGTGTTCTTCGTCGATGGCGAGGATGCGTGCTTTGGTATAGGCGCTGTCGGTGACGATGCGGACTTGCGATCCGGTATAGCTTTTCGCCTGCAGGCCCAGCGCTTTGAGCGCCATGGCGAGCAGGGCGATGGTAACTTGCTCGCCGGTGGAAATGAGTACGTCGAGTTCGCGCGGGTCGGGCAGTGCCTGCATTTCCCTGGCGAGCGCGAGGAGACGATTGGTCTCGCCGCTCATGGCGGACAGTACGACGACGACATGATGACCCAGGGTTTTAAATTTGGCGACGCGTTCCGCGACGTTTTTGATGCGCTCTACGCTGCCTACCGACGTGCCGCCGTATTTTTGTACTATGAGTGCCATGACTATAATTATTAGGGTGTTAAAGCCGAGATTGGCTAAATCGAAATTTTAGCGCAGTTAGTAAAAATTGGCGAGCAAGTTACGCAGTCTGGAGTGCCGGCGTGAGATGCGGTGCTAGCGTTTGCAATAATTGCGCAAAGATTTTTGGATTGCCGGCCACGATATTGCCGCTGTCTATATAACTATCGTCGCCCTGAAAGTCGCCGACCAATCCGCCCGCCTCTTTGACCAGCAGGCAGCCTGCGGCGATATCCCATTTAGACAGGCCGATTTCCCAGAATCCGTCCAGATGGCCGGCGGCGACGTATGCCAGATCCAGGGCGGCGGAACCGGGACGGCGTACGCCCGATGTTTTTTGCAGCATATCGCGCAGCATCGCCATGTAGGTGTCCAGATGGCTGAAATCGCGATACGGAAATCCGGTGCCGATCAGCGCGTCGGCCAGTTTTAGCCGTTTGCTCACGCGCAGGCGGCGGTCGTTCAGATAAGCGCCCTTGCCGCGCGACGCAACGAACAGGTCGTTGCGATTGGGGTCGTAAATTACGGCCTGGTCGAGTTGACCCTTGTGCACCAGAGCAATAGAGATGCAATATTGCGGAAAGCCATGCAGAAAATTGGTGGTGCCGTCGAGCGGGTCGATGATCCATTGATATTCCGAATCGCCTTGCCGTCCGCTCTCTTCTGCTAAAATGGCGTGTGTCGGATAAGCGTCGAGCAAAACGCCGATAATGGCCGCTTCGGCAGCGCGGTCTACTTCGGTGACGAAGTCATTGTGCTGCTTGTTCTGTATGGTTAAGGCGTCGATATCGAGCGAAGCGCGGGTAATGATGGCAGACGCGCGACGGGCAGCTTTCACTGCGGTGGTGAGCATAGGATGCATGGCGATATGATAATGAGCAAAAATAACGCACAGTTTAACCTAAAACGGCTGTGTTTCTAATGATTAAAAGGGAAATATATATTGAGCAAGCCTGACAATCCTTTGCGGAATGTACGTATCGTTCTCAGCCATACCAGCCATCCCGGAAATATCGGTGCCGCAGCGCGCGCCATGAAAACGATGGGTTTGCACGATATGCGCCTGGTGCGTCCCAAGGCATTTCCCGATCCGATGGCGGTCGCCATGTCGGCAGGGGCGACCGACGTGCTCGACGGCGCGGGTATTACCGATACGTTAAGCGAAGCGCTGGTCGGCGCGACGCTGGTTGTCGGCTGCACGGCCAGGCGGCGCGATCTGTCGCACGAATTGTTGAGCGCGCGCGACGCGGCGCCGCTGTTGCTCGATCAGGCGAGAACAGCGCCGGTGGCGCTCGTATTCGGCACCGAAATGTCCGGGCTGACCAATGCCGAGCTCGACCAATGCCAGATGCTGGTGCAGATACCCGCCAATCCCGATTACAGCTCTTTGAATCTCGCCGCGGCAGTGCAGATATTGGGCTACGAGTTGCGCTGTGCGTTGCCTGAAGTAGTTGCTGTGGCGGGCAAACCTGCGGGGGAACTGGCTGCGCATGACGATCTGGAACTGTTTTATCAGGAAATGGAGCAAACGCTCATTCAGATCGGTTTTTTGAATCTGGCCGCACCGCGCCGGCTGATGACGCGCTTACGGCGACTGTACGCCCGGGCGAAACTGGAGAAAGACGAGCTGAATATTTTGATGGGCGTACTTAAACATGTTAAATCGCCGGCGCAGATCAATGTCGCGAAACCCCAGCGCAATCTTGACTGATTTTATCGGGTATTGCATACTATTATTTACATTTGATCGTGAATACTTTATGAGTTTTAATTTAAATGTTTAATAGGCTGCGGGAAGATATAGCAGTCGTATTCGATCGTGATCCGGCGGCTCGTTCGACCTTCGAGGTTTTAACGACCTATCCCGGCATCCATGCCATTTTATTGCACCGTCTAGCGGCCTGGCTATGGCATAACGGATTGAAATGGCTCGCACGCTTTATCGCATTTTTCGGTCGATGGGCGACGGGAATCGAAATTCACCCCGGGGCGCGTATCGGCCGTCGCGTTTTCATCGACCACGGCATGGGCGTCGTGATCGGCGAGACGGCGGAGGTCGGTGACGATTGCACGCTGTATCATCAAGTCACTCTGGGCGGAACGTCTTGGAATGAAGGCAAGCGTCATCCGACGCTGGGGAAGGGCGTGGTCGTGGGAGCCGGTGCTAAAATTCTCGGTCCTTTGCTAATCGGCGACGGAGCACGCATAGGCTCGAACGCGGTGGTCGTGAAAGACGTGCCCGCGAATGCTACGGCGGTGGGGATTCCGGCTCGGGTCTTATCAGACGCTGATACCGCGACTCCGACTGCCGTCAAGAAATTGGGATTTACCGCTTACGCCATCAGCGCCGATATGAACGATCCGATGGTGAAAGCGGTACATGGTTTGATCGATCACTCCGCGGCCATGAATGAGCGAATAGACTGGATTGTCGCCCAGTTAAAGACTATGGGAGTCGAATGTTCGGCGGATACCGAAAAACCGGATGAATTCGATCGCGAATATTTAAATAAAATAGTTGACTGAATTTATCGGGTATTGTATTGTCTGAATCATTGTAAGTGATACGGGATCGGATCATGCGCTTGACTACTAAAGGACGGTTTGCAGTAACTGCCATGATTGATGTGGCGTTGCACGACGGCAAAGGGCCGGTAACTTTGGCCGGCATCAGCGAGCGGCAAAAAATTTCGCTCTCGTATCTGGAGCAGTTATTCGGAAAATTGCGCCGCTCAGCGCTGGTTGAAAGCGTGCGTGGGCCCGGCGGCGGCTATCGGGTAGCGCGCGGGCTGGCGGATATTTCGGTGGCGCAGATCATACAGGCTGTAGACGAGCCGATGGATGCGACGCAATGCGGCGGTCTGGAAAACTGTCATGACGATCAGCGCTGCATGACGCATGAATTATGGTCCAACTTGAACCAGTGCATACAGAATTATCTGGTCCGGGTTACTCTGGCAAGTCTGGTGGAAGCGCAACAGAAAAAAAGCGCGGCCACTTCGGTAGTATGCGATCGCCGGATCAAGTCCGATAAAGCCTCGGCCGCCACGGCGTAATCGACCGGCAATGATTGCGGAGCGCGAAACAGCTATTTTACGATTGGAGTCAGTTAAATGTTGAAACACCCGATTTATATGGATTATTCGGCAACCACGCCTGTGGATCCCCGGGTTGCGGCGAAGATGATCCCTTATCTGACCGAACAGTACGGCAATCCTGCCAGCCG
>DAIETB010000247.1:0-6259 GCA_027345925.1 Sulfuriferula sp. | reverse complement strand
CGGCGCGTATGCCCGGTATGTTTTTGCCGCGGCGCTGGCGCTATCGCTGCTGCTGCATTTAAGTCTGCTGACAACAGGTCTGCATTTTTATCTGCCGCACGATACGCAACGGACCGACGTGATCGAAGCGCGTCTCGAACCGCTGCCGCCGCTGCCGAAAAAAGTATCGGTACATTCTGCGCCGCCTTCCGGAAAACGTGCCGCGCCGGCAAAAAAAAAGGCGCGCCTCCGTTCATCCCATCACACCGCAAGCCATAAAACACACCCTTCCATCCCGCATGAACCGATAACGGCAACTCCCTCGCCGGATCCGGATAAGGCAGCCGATAGCGGCAGCGCCATTCCGGTTCCGGTGATGACCGCACCAGCCGCACAGGTATCGCAACCCGCCGCAACGCCGGCGTCTGCCGAACCCGCCCAGCCCGCTGCGCAAAATGCGGTAACACCGTCGCAAGCCGGCGATACAGCGGAGAATTCGTCCGGAACAGGCGCCGATGCTACCGAATCGGCGGCGAAGAAACTCCCCGACAAATTTGAAATTCAGTATAAAGTCGTCAAGGGGGTCGACGGTTTTCCGCTGGGTCGGGCGACCTATTTATGGGTCGCGCAGGACGGTCAATATACCTTGACCAGCATTACCGAAGGCAGCGGGCTGTTCGCCTTGTTCCAGCCGGGCAAGCTGGTGCAGATCAGCCACGGCAAGATCAACGCTGCGGGGCTGGCCCCGGACGATTTCTGGATACAGCGGGGACGTTCCACGCCCGACAAAACGACTTCGGCGCATTTCGATTATATCAACCGTAATGTCACCATTACCAAGGATAACCGGGCTTTTTCCGTACCGATGGAGGATAACGCGCAGGATCTGCTGAGCGCGATTTTTCAGCTGGCCGTCCGCGCGCCTTTCTCGGGGACGATGTTATTGCATGTGACCTCGGGCAAGTCGCTCAAGCCGTATCATGCCCGTATCGTCGGCGAGGAGACTATCGCCACCCCGATGGGGCAATTGCGTACATTGCATCTGGTGCGTCCGGCCGAGGAAGACGAAGACGCCATGGATCTTTGGCTGGCCGAGGATTACAACAATATCCCGGTCAAAATCCGTATCGACCACAATAAATTCGGCATCATTGAACAGGTGGTGACGGGCATGCAGACGCATTGATCAGCTTTGCCGGTCTTCGCCCCGAAGTTGAGCCCGAATTTGTATCGCCTGTGCCAGCGCTTGGTTTAACGAGGCATCCAGGCAGGTGTAATGCCCCATTTTCCGTCCGGGACGCGCGTTCTGCTTGCCATATAGATGGAGTTTCGCTTCCGGGTGCCGCAACAGCGCGCCCCAGTCGGGCAGGCTGTTGCCGCTCCAGACATCGCCGAGCAGGTTGACCATTACGGCGGGAGTGTGCTGTACCGTTGCGCCCAGCGGCAGATTGCACAGGGTACGAACCTGCATTTCGAACTGGCTGGAGAGACATGCGTCGAGCGTGTAATGGCCGCTGTTATGCGGCCGCGGAGCAATTTCATTAACGACCAGACGGCCGCCGCTGACAACGAAAAATTCGACTGCCAGCACCCCGCAATAATCGAGCCGGGTGGCAATCGCTGCCGCCATTTCGAGGGCGTTTTCGGCTAGTGCCGCAGCGACGCGGGCTGGTACGATGCTCATCGCCAGGATTCCGGATTCATGGATATTTTCCGAGACCGGATAGGGCGCGATTTCTCCCCCTTCGCTACGGCCCAGTATCACCGATAATTCGCATTCCAGCGTGAGCAGACTTTCCAGTACGCATAATTCGCCACCCATTTCGGCAAAGGCGGCAGCAACCTGCGCTTCGTCGCCGACCCTGGTCTGACCTTTGCCGTCGTAGCCGAAGCGCGAAACCTTGAGGATGGCGGGGAAACCGATTCGGGCGCAAGCGGTTGCGATATCGTCCGTTTCGGCGATGATCGCGAATGGAGCGGTAGCGAACCCATGCTGCATCAGCCATTCTTTTTCCGCGACCCGGTTCTGTGCGATGCTGACTGCTGCGGCATCCGGTTTGACGGGTCGATGCTCGGCCAGTGAGGCGAGCGTAGCGGCCGGCACGTTTTCGAATTCGGTGGTGATGGCGGCGCAATCCCGACTCATTTTAGCGAGGGCAGACCGGTCCTGATAATCGGCGCGCAGATGAATATCGGCGAACTGGCCGGCGGGGCAGGCCGGATCGGGATCGAGTACCATTACGCGATAACCCATCGTCCGCGCGGCTATCGTAAACATGCGTCCCAGCTGCCCCCCGCCCAGCATGCCCAGAGTTGCGTCAGGCAATATCGGAGAGGAAAGAGCCTTACGCATCGGGTAACCCCATGTCGAGTACGGTTTGAGTCTGGTCTTTGCGAAAATCCGCCAGCTTGCGGGCCAGTTCCGGCGATTCCGCCGTCAGCAGCGCGACAGCGAACAAGGCGGCATTGGTTGCGCCGGCTTCGCCGATAGCAAACGTGGCGACGGGAATCCCTTTGGGCATTTGCACGATGGACAACAGCGAATCGATTCCTTTGAGATATTTCGACGGTACCGGTACGCCTAATACCGGAACTGCCGTTCCGGCTGCGAGCATGCCCGGCAAATGCGCCGCACCCCCGGCACCGGCGATGATCGCACGCAAGCCGCGGGTTCCGGCGCTGCCGGCGTATTCGAATAAAAGTTCGGGCGTTCGGTGCGCCGATACGATGCGGGCTTCGTACGATATGCCGAATTGTTTGAGTATCCGGGCAGCGTGCTGCATGACATCCCAGTCGCTCTGGCTGCCCATGACTAGGCCGATTTGCGGAATATTCATTGGTGATAAGATTGAATCAAAGACAAAAACAGTATTCTAGCCGATTCGCTGAAAAAACACTCGGGCGAATGTTCCGATGTCAGACTTGCTCGTTTTTCTGATCTGCAATGAATTCCGTCCGGATTGCGGCATTTCACTGCAAAATGTCCGGCGGCTAAAGTTGGTGCGCGAGCGGGATTATTGATGGTTCGAACAGCATGTTCGGCCATACTACCGGCTCGGGTTTGCCTAGGTGATAGCCTTGAGCAAAATCTACGCCCATTTGTTGCAGCAGGAGCAAAGTCGATTTATTTTCCACTCCTTCTGCAATGGTTTGTATGTTCATTACATGGCCGATTTGATTAATGGCTTCGACCATCGCGCGATCGATAGGATCCGATGCCATATCCTTAACGAATCCGCCGTCGATTTTAATGAAATCGACCGGTAAATTCTTGAGATATCCGAACGAGCTCAAGCCGCTGCCGAAATCGTCCAGCGAAAAACGGCATCCCAGTTTTTTTAACGCCTTGATGAAGGCTGCAGCCTTGCTTAAATTGATAATTGCAACCGTTTCGGTAATTTCGAAGCATATTTCACGATAGTCGACGGCAAATTGTTTGCCGGTTTCCTGAATGAACTGCAGGACCGTGTCGTCCCCTAGCGTGGCACCCGACAGATTGATAGAAAATGTCCGTTGATGCCGGGGCGTAACCGGGAAGCAGTCCCTGGAGATTGCTGCAAACGTATTGTAAATGACCCAGCGGTCTATGCTATGCATTTTATTGTACCGTTCGGCCGCCGAAATAAATTGTCCGGGCAATATCATCGTGCCGTCGTCCGCTTTCATTCGCACCAATATTTCCCAATGGCAGATTTCGGCGGCGTCAGCGGCCAGATAGCAAATAGGCTGCAGATACAATACGAAGCGGTCCAGTTCCAGAGCTTGCGTTATAATCGTTGTCCAATGCATTTCCCCGTGCCGCTGCAATAAACCGTCGTCGGTTTTTTCGTACAGATGAACCCGGTTGCGCCCCCCGTCTTTTGCGGCATAGCAGGCCAGATCGGCCAGGCTCATAATGATGGCAGGGTTGGCGATATCCTCATGAATTTTCACTACCCCGATACTGGCTCCTATTTCAAATACGTTTTCTAGCCATGCAAAACGAAACCCTTTGATTTCGCTGCGTATTTTTTCGGCGATTCCCATGGTTACGGTCAAGGCACAATTCACCAGTAGAATACCGAATTCGTCGCCGCCCAGACGCGCCAGAATATCGTTTTCCCTGATACATTCCCGCAATATTTGTGATACCTGACGCAATAATTCATCACCGGCCGTATGGCCGCAGGTATCGTTCACGATCTTGAATTGGTCCAGGTCGATATAAAGTAGCGCGTGATCGATGTTTGCCGACATATCGCTTAAAATTCTCTGCAGCGTATTTTCAAAGGCGCCGCGATTATATAAATTGGTCAATGCGTCGTGACTGGCTTGATAGGTAAGCTCAACCGCCAACCGGCGCGCATGACTTACGTCCAGGCAGACCATAACCGCTCCGATTACAGCACCGGTGTTATTTCTCATCGGCGCAGCCGAAGCTTCGATCGCGATCGTTTGTCCGTTGCGCAATAATAAGGCCGCATTTTCCGCAAGCAGCACCGTGCTGTTGTCAGTCAGGCATTGCTGAACCGGAGTAGGCATGGACTCATGAGTGATTTCGTTGATTATCCCGATTACATGATCCAGCGGCTGACCACGAGCCTCGGATAACCGCCAGCTAGTCATGCTTTCAGCCACCGGATTGAGATATTCGATGACCCCTTCGGCATTGGTGGTTATAACCGCCTCCGACAGCGAACTTAACGTGACTTCGATCCGTTCGTTTTCTGCAAAAAGCGCCGATTCCGATGCGGTCGCCCGTGCCAGCGCACTGGATAACTGTTCGTAATGTCTGGAGCCGGAATCTAGGGCGCGGTTAATGAACTTGGCCAGATAGCCAAACTCATCATCGCGATCCTCGTCAAAACGAATATGGCTGCGGCCGTCGGCGAAGTGCTGCGCGGCGGTGACCATGGCGGAAAAAGGTCGGGTAAGCAGGCGTTGCAGGATAATATGCAGAATCAGCCCCAGCAGCATCATCAGTAAAGCGATAGACAGCAGAATCACCTTGCGATAAGCCGACAGAACCGCGTTCAGGCTAGGGAACGAGATGGCCGTTTCTACGCTGAATGGGGCAATGCCCTGCTGGACCGGATGAATCAGCAAGTGTGTGCGGATAACGGTCTGGCCGTCTTTTCTGGTGCCGAACACGAACTCGACCGATCCGCGTTTTACTTCTATCGCTTCGCAATGAATAACCCGGCAAAACGGACGAAGATTGCGATCCAGATTCTGTCGGGTAATATCGGAAAGCCCTCCGTCAGACGAGTATTCCAATGATTTAACGATGACTATCTGCAGGAGTTTGGCATTGTCGTGGTATTGCCGGGTCAACTCGTCTTCTTTGTTCTTGAGTACCATGAATGCAATCAGCAAGCCGATTAATACCGTCCCCCAAAATACGATACCGGAGATTTTGGTCGGCAGATCGCTGCCGAATAAAGTTGGGCGCGTCGCTTCGGGCATTGATTTTATTTGAAACCGATACGTTTAAGGCTGAATTCCATGGGACAGATTCCGCTTGCTCCCGCCCCGATTATGGCAAATCCCAAAAACCAAGGGATAAACCAGAGCGATTGATAGAAAAATATATAAGTTATCCCCAGCAATGACCCTACCAATAGCCGCCAAGCGCGTTCGGCCTCAAATTGGTAACGATAGTAATGGCATTCCGTCGCAGTATCGGAGTGCAACGGTTTTCGCCGCAATCCGTTTACTAAATGGGGAATGCGCCAATTAGTCACGCCTTCCAGCAATAACATTGCAATGAGAACAAACATGAGGAAGTTCAGATCAAACAGCAATGCGATCAGCAGCAAGCTTCCTAATATGCCACGGTACATACGGTCAGTCATTCTTTATCCCACATACATTGCTTGGTTTCGTACTGCGGGGATTTCCGGTCTATTACTCGCGCTTTATGATTCGAGGCAATGTCCATAACTGAAAAATCGATCCTGGTGCTACACCGTGCAGATGGCGGAAATGAATCGGCGATATCGGAGAGAATGGAATTTGTAAAAACGCGCCGCGGATTCAATCAAATGTCGTGATCAAAGCAAGTCTCCGTAGCTCCAGGACGATATTGTGCCACTAATCCTGGGTTTAGTGGAGTTTGTCGCAATCTTGGGCAATCCTGTAGCGCGATTAGCGATTCCCGTTTCGTGTGGTTGATAAATTCGCGTTAAGCAGCTCCGGTGACGCCGATTCGGTTGAGTGCATGGTTAGCGGGCGGTTTTCAGGTTAAAATCGACTATCTAATTTGAAAGCGCGAGCATGTCTACCAGTCATTTTACACCCG
>DAIETB010000170.1:0-8506 GCA_027345925.1 Sulfuriferula sp. | reverse complement strand
AGGTAATAACGGCACAAAATGCACCATTTCCAATATCTGGTCATGATACGCATAGCGCTGGCGCTCTATGAATAGCATGCGCGGGCTATCGCCCAGTCCGCAGGGCAATACCATGCGGCCGCCCTCCGCCAATTGCGCCAGCAATGCGGGCGGAGCCTGTTCAGCAGCCGCAGCCAAGATAATTCCGTCGAACGGTGCCATCTCGGACAAGCCTGCATTGCCGTCGCCATGCTTCAGTTTAATGTTGGGAATGCGTAATTCGCGTATCGTTCGACGCGCTTGACCCAGCAAGGAAGCGATGCGCTCGACAGAATAAACTTCGCGTGCCAGTTTAGCCAGCACCGCGGCCTGATAGCCGCAGCCGGCGCCGATTTCCAGCACTCTGCCGAGGGTTTTTCCGCCGCGTAACACTTCGATCATGCGGGCAACGCTGTACGGATGCGAAATTGTCTGACCGAAACCGATCGGCAATGCCGTGTCTTCATACGCCCTCAGTGCAAGCACTTCTCCAACAAACAGATGCCGGGGAACTTGCGACATGGCAGACAATACATCGATATCCCGGATGCCCTGATCCCGCAACCGCTCGATCATCCGGGTGCGGGTACGATCGGACGTCATGCCTATGCCGCTATGTTTATGCACACTCATCAAGCCAGCCAATCCTGCAACGCAGGCAATTGACCGTAATGCGTCAAATCAATCTGCAAGGGGGTAATCGATACGCGCTGTCGGGAAATCGCATGAAAATCGGTACCCTCGCCCGCGTCTTGCGCAGCGCCGGCCGCCCCTACCCAGTACACCGTTTGCCCACGCGGATTCACCGTTTCAATCACGGGCTCCGCTTTATGCCGTCGTCCCAGCCGCGTTATTGTACTGCCGGCAAGTTCTTCGTATGGCAGATCGGGGACGTTGACGTTCAGCAGTACCGGAGCATTGATGGGCTTATCCTGCAGCCTTTTCACCAGATCCAGCACTACGCGCGCCGCCGCCGGATAATTCGCGCCGGAAAAACTCGTCAGCGACACGGCGATAGACGGCACGCCCAGCAAGAAGCCTTCGGTGGCGGCGGCGACCGTTCCCGAATACACCGTGTCATCGCCCATATTCGCTCCGTTATTGATTCCGGATATCACCATGTCGGGCAATTCGGCCAGCAGACCGGTCACGGCAAGATGCACGCAATCGGTCGGCGTGCCGTTGACGTAATAGAAACCGGACTGGGCTTGCCGCACCATGAGAGGCCGGTCCAGCGTAAGCGAATTGCTGGCCCCGCTGCGATCTCGCTCCGGCGCGACGACGGTTATGTCGGCAATGCCGGATAAAGTTGCTGCTAATATCGCGAGTCCCGGAGCAAAGTAACCGTCATCATTACTTAATAAAATACGCATATCAGGATGACCGCTCTAACTCCAAAGATAACTGTGCATTATTATAACCGGCCTCATTATAACCGGAATCGAAACCGGTTAAAACGAAGTGCGGGAGAACGTCAAGCATTCTGGTTCCACACCGGTCGACCCGCTAACGCAAGCAATCATTTCCGGATATCGCATGAATGGATGAAACAGATTTTATAAAAACAATTTTACACTAAAAATGCGCATCGCATGAAAACAGGGCTGCGGCCTGAAAATTTCGCTTTCCGGTCTCTTTTTTTGCTGATCGTTTTACGACTATAACTCATCCGGCCCTATCATTAAATTGCAAAATTCTAATATGCATCCAAAAAATCAAACAGATACCTCATAAATCCGTCACTACAAAAAAAACGATTTGATTTATCGAACATTGTGGTTTTAACGCTACAGTTTATGAAATTTTTATTACAAATCAAGTTTGCAATATGGTTTATTTATACTGTGCGAAAGTTTGCCGGCAAGGAGGCGCTTTTGCATCTTTAATCAGGGTGTTTTTATTTGTTTTATTTGATATTTTAAGGGGATATTTTGTGATCAAGCAATCATTTACTCGCTCCAAAATAAGCGTGCTGATAGCAGCTTGTTTGACGGCTGGCGCAACACCGGCATTTGCGGACGACAACAGCGGCCAGATGCAGCAGATGCAGCAGCAGATCCAGACGCTGGAACAGCGTTTGGAACAGATGCAGGCTCAGCAACAAAAAGACCAGCAGGTTCAGCAGGCTACCCAGCAAAAGATTGACCAGACTTCCGCACCGGCTCAAGTTGTCCCGCAGGGATATCTGGGCAACAACCCCGGCAACATGCAAGGCAACCAAACCGCATTCCGGCTCGGCGGCGTCAACGTACAGCTGGGCGGCTTCCTCGCATCGGAAACCGCGTATCGCAGCCGCAGCCTGCAGTCCGACATCGGCTCGCCCTTTAACCAGATTCCCTTTGCTCCGGCCAATCCCGGTTCCGTCAACGCCATGAGCAACCGGTACAACCAGTCCGAATTCCGCGGTACGGAGCGGCAGTCCCGCTTCTCGCTGCTGGTTGACGGCAATGTCGATCCCGATACCATCATCAGCGGCTACTACGAGCTGGACTTTCTGGGCGCCGCCCCGACCGCCAACGCCAACGAAAGCAATTCTTACCAGCCACGTACCCGCCACGTCTACGCCAACATCGACTGGATGGCCAGCGGCTGGCATGTGCTGGCAGGCCAGACCTGGTCGCTGGCAACTTTGAACACGCACGGAATTACGCCGCGCATGGAAGAGATACCGTTGACCATAGACGCACAATACGTACCGGGTTTCACCTGGGCGCGCCAGTGGCAGTTCCGCGTCGTCAAGGACTGGGACAAGAAATGGTGGGCGGCCATATCGTTTGAAAATTCGCAGAACAATGGTGTGGCCGGTGTACCGGATGGCACGACCAATGTATTTCAGGCAGTACCACCCGGCGGGTCTCTGTTTGCCGGGGCGCCGATGTCAGTCAATCATTACCCAGACATCATCGCCAAGCTGGCTGCAGAAACCGACCTGGGCCATTACGAAGTTTACGACCTGGCGCGTAATTTCCAGAGCGTATACGGTGCCAGCCCAACGGCGACCGGTAGCCAGCAAAGTACCTGGAGCAATGCGGTCGGCGTAGGCGCAGTGATTCCTCTGATCCCCAAACAGCTGGAACTGTCTTTCAGCGGTTTGTTCGGTAACGGCATCGGCCGTTACGGCACCGTCGGTCTGCCTGACGCGGATTTCAATCCTAACGGCAGCCTGAACCCGCTTAAGGGCAGTCAAATGCTGGGCGGCATAATCTGGCATACCAACCCCACCCTGGACATCTACGGCAACATCGGTCAGGAACAGATCGATTCCAATACCTACAGTTCCGGTGGCACCATGTATGGCTACGGCAACAATGTAGGCGGAATTACCCAGTACTCTCCTTTCCTGAACAAAGTCAGCCAGGAAACAGTCGGTTTCTGGTGGAGCTTCTACAAGGGCAGCTACGGTGCAGCCAAGCTGGGCGGTCAATTCTCCCATACTCTGGTTACCGGATTCCAGACGGCCGCTGCCGGCGTAACTCCGACCAGTACGGACAACATGGTATTCACCAGTATCCGTTACTTCCCGTTCTGATTTAGCCAAAAGCCGAATCCGAACTTGACCGCATCCTGGTTTTCAGGATGCGGTTTTATTTTTATGCTCAGTTTGCTTGTATAAATTCCGCTTCTCAGGCGATAATTGCGCACAAAAATAATAAATCAATTTATATATCTGCCGAATGCTGCCCCGGGATCGACGCGACCAATCAGGCACACAGCCATGCATGGATGGATGTTCCGTTTCTTTATGCTCTCGCCGCAGCGTTATTGCCAGATTACAAGCCGAACCTTTCCTGCGGATGTCGATGTTTATTCAAAACAAACAGTCGGCATAAATAACAATGCAGCACATTGTCAGAAATCAGAATGGTTAGGTATGTTAACTTACGGGTTGACCGTTTTTTAGATTCTGTCTCGTTGATTTTTGGCATGTTGCTGTTTAAACCATGATTTTTGATCGAGGAAGCACTTTATGTTATGGCTAGTCCGGGTTGCTCTGAGCAGACCTTATACCTTTACGGTAATGGCAATATTGATACTTATTCTGGGACCCATCACATATGTCAATATGAGGACGGATATATTTCCTGATATTAATATGCCCGTGGTCAGCGTAGTCTGGACTTACAACGGATTTACGGCCGACGATGTAGCCAACCGGATCACCACATTCTACGAACGGCAGATGACGACAACCGTAAACGATGTCGAGCATATCGAATCGCAATCGCTGGCCGGAGTCGCAGTCATTAAAGTCTTTTTCTTCCCCGGGGTAGACATTAATGGCGCGGTGAGTCAGATCACCGCCATTTCGCAAACCGTGCTAAAGGGCATGCCGCCCGGTATTACCCCGCCGCTGGTCTTGACCTATAACGCATCGAGCGTACCGATTCTGCAATTGGCGCTATCGAGTAAAACTCTGCTCGACAACCAGTTGTTCGACATTTCCAATAACTTTATCCGTCCCCAGCTCGCTCAGGTTGAAGGCGCTGCGGTTCCCTCTCCTTACGGCGGTAAAGTTCGGCAGGTACAGGTCGACCTGGATCCCAACAGCCTGCGCGAAAAAGGCCTGTCTCCGGCTGACGTGACGCATGCTCTGGCTGTCCAGAATCTGTTGCTGCCTGGCGGCACGGAAAAACTCGGCACCTTCGAATATCAGGTCACATTGAACGCCAGCCCGAAAGTAATGGACGAGCTCAACGACATGCCGATCAAGGTCGTCAACAACGCAACCATTTATCTGCGCGATGTCGCGCACGTTTACGACGGGTTTTCACCGCAAACGAACATGGTCCGGATCGACGGCCGCCATTCGGTTCTGACCACCATACAGAAAAACGGCAAGGCCTCCACGCTGGACATCATCGCCTCGGTCAAAGCCTTGCTGCCGCGCATCGAAGCCGGCGCGCCCAAAGGGCTTAATGTAGCGCTGGTCGGCGACCAATCCGGTTTCGTCCAGGAATCGGTCAATGAAGTTATCCGCGAAGGTATAACCGCGGCCGCGCTCACCGGACTGATGATCCTGTTGTTTCTCGGCAGTTGGCGGTCCACGCTGATTATCATTACCGCTATTCCGCTGGCCATTCTGTCGTCCATCATGGCATTATCCGCGATAGGCCAGACCATCAATATCATGACGCTGGGTGGTTTGGCACTGGCGGTCGGTATTCTGGTCGACGACGGAACGGTCACGATCGAGAACATAAACTGGCACCTGGAACATGGCAAACAGGTTGAAAACGCTATTTTGGACGGCGCGAACCAGATTGTTATTCCAGCTTTCGTGTCCCTGCTGTCGATCTGTATCGTATTCATACCGATGTTCCTGCTGCAGGGCGTATCGAAATATCTGTTCGTTCCGCTTGCAGAGGCAGTTATCTTCGCCCTGATCGCATCTTTTACCTTGTCGCGGACACTCGTGCCGACGATGGCAAAATTCCTGCTCAAGCCGCATACGCATGCTGCGCATGAAGGTGAAGCGCCGGTATTGACCGAAGACGGCCATCCCCTTCTTCATCAGACACCGACAAAAAATCCTCTCGTATTGTTTCAACGCAAATTCGAACAGGTATTCAGTACGATACGCGAGGCTTACAAGCGCGTATTGCTGCTGGCCTTATCCAACCGGCCCATTTTCATTATCGGCTTCATGAGTTTTGTCCTGATTTCCTTCGCTCTGGTGCCGTGGCTGGGTAGAAACTTTTTCCCCGCAGTCGATGCCGGCCAGATCAAATTGCATATACGTGCTCAAATGGGTACCCGGATCGAAGATACGGCTCGGATCACCGATTTGATAGAAAACGACATACGCCGGACCATCCCTGCGAAAGAAATCACCAATGTCATCGACAACATCGGCGTACCGGTCAGCGGTATCAATCTGACATACAGCAACTCTTCGCCGGTCGGACCTTCCGATGCCGACATCCTGATTACGCTCAATGAAGGCCATCATCCGACCGAAGGTTACGTACAGGCATTACGACGCAAACTGAATCGCGACTTTCCCGGCGTAACCTTTGCATTCCTGCCTGCGGATATCGTCAGCCAGATTCTGAACTTCGGTCTTCCGGCACCGCTGGACGTGCAGATCGTCGGTTTCAAACTGCAAGAAGACCGAGTTTATGCAAACGAATTGATGACCCGGTTAAAAGGCGTTTCCGGTCTGGCCGATCTGCATATGCAACAGGCGTTCAACGAACCCGAACTGCACGCAACGGTTGATCGCGCCCGGGCTCGCGCACTCGGACTGAGTCAATACGATATTGCCGTCAGCATGATCGATACCTTATCGGGCAGTTTCCAGACCGCACCGAATTTCTGGGTAAATCCATCCAACAGCGTTTCCTATCCGTTAGTAGTGCAAACCCCGCAATACAAGATCGACACGCTAAGCGATTTGCAAAACGTGCCGATTCCAGCGGGTAACTCCACCGTGCCGCAAATTCTCGGCAGCCTGGCAACGATCACCCGCCGTCAAACCGATGCGGTCGTATCGCACTATGACGTACAGCCTACGATCGACTTGTTCGCATCCACCGAAAACAGGGATCTGGGCGCTGTAGCAGCGGATGTGAATTCGATTTTGAAGGCAACGGAAAAAGATGTGCCCAAAGGCTCTTTCGTGGTGCTGCGCGGTCAGGTTCAGGCGATGAATACTTCCTATACCGGCCTGGTATTCGGTCTGCTCGGCGCGATTGTGTTCATCTATCTTCTGATCGTGGTCAACTTTCAGTCATGGCTGGATCCCTTCGTTATTATTACCGCCTTGCCGGCCGCGCTGGCGGGTATCGTCTGGATGCTGTTCGTAACACATACCACACTGTCGGTACCGGCATTAATCGGCGCGATTATGTGTATGGGCGTTGCGACCGCCAACAGTATCCTGGTTGTAAGCTTTGCGCGAGAACGACTCACCGAGGGCGACAGCGGCATGATGGCGGCGATCGAGGCCGGCTATATCCGGTTTCGTCCGGTGCTGATGACGGCACTTGCCATGATTATCGGTATGGCGCCTATGGCACTGAGCGCAGGAATGAACGCACCTCTGGGACGCGCGGTTATCGGCGGACTATCGTTCGCAACCGTAGCGACACTGCTTTTCGTACCGGTTGTTTTCAGTCTGGTACACAAGCAGAACAAGCAAACCCATACCCATAACTTGTCTCATTCTGGAGAGTAATAATGTCAACTGATCAACCTCACGTAACTGCATCCTGGCGTATTCGCATAGTGGGCATAGTTCTTCTGCTACTGGCGGCCGCCCTGGCTGCAATGGGTATCCTGAGCCGCATGCATCATGAAAAGGATCTCAAGGTAGTAGCTGAGCAAAACAGCATTTCTTCTGTCAATATTGTCAGGCCGAAATTCGGTCCCAGCGACCAGACGCTGATATTGCCCGGCAACGTAACGCCTTTTTATGAAGCCACGATATACGCCAGGGTAAACGGCTATCTGAAAATGTGGTATACCGATATCGGCGCGCATGTAAAAGCCGGTCAACTGATGGCAATCATAGAAACGCCTGAACTCGACCAGCAAATCCGAAGCGCTGAAGCCGATCTGGCTACAGCTAAGGCCAGGCTCGATCTGGCGAACATTACGGCAAAACGTTGGCAGAATCTTCTGGTTACCGACTCCGTTTCGCGCCAGGAAGTCGATGAAAAAGTTCAGGATGCCAAAGCGCAACAAGCTGTGGTCAATGCTGCGAATGCAACGCTCAGCAGCTTGCGCGCACAACAGGCATTTAATCACATCGTCGCTCCTTTCGACGGCGTTGTCACCGACCGCAGAACCGATATCGGCAGCTTGATTACTACCGGCAGCAGCGACGCCAACAAGGTATTGTTTAAGGTCGCCGATACGCACAAATTACGTGTTTATGCCGATGTACCGCAGAATTTTTCCAATCTGATCAAGCCAGGACTGGTTGCCAACCTGCATTTCCCAGAACGGCCTCATCACACTTATCCAGCTACTTATCTAAGCACCGCAGAAGCGATACACCCAAACTCGCGCACCATGACCGTGGAATTACTGATGGATAACCGTACTGGCGAATTGCTGCCTGGAGCCTATGCTGACGTTTATTTCACCTTGGGCACACATGCCAATCGTCTGGTCATTCCAGCCAGCACACTGCTGTTTCGTACCCATGGTCTGAAAGTGGCAACCGTCGGTCCTGACAATCGTGTTGTACTCAAGTCCATTACGCTGGGCAAGGATATGGGCAACACGGTAGAAGTAAAATCGGGACTGACCATGGATGATCGGATCATCGATTCCCCTTCGGATTCCATTGCGCAAGGGGACAAAGTTAGTATTCATAACGCAGGGAACCAGTCATGAAGCATGCACGTTTGACTTTGGCGTTACTAAGCCTGCCATTGTTTGCCGGATGCTCGCTGGCGCCGACCTACAAAGTTCCGACCGTAGCGATGCCCGCATCCTACAAAGAAGCCGGAATCTGGCAACCGGCCCAGCCATCCGACAA